>JBHPKP010000001.1:0-83734 GCA_042566505.1 bacterium
CTTCCCAACTGTAAACTCGCTTAATATTCTTATGCAGAGTATCATCTTGGTTCCAAGGATAATCATATAAAAAAACATTGATGTTACTTTCTGCAATATCCAATGCAAAATCATGCCTATCTTCTACAAAATATTGTACATCAAATTTATTGTCTGTAATAATTTCCGATTTTGATTTTTGTTCTGTAACTATCAAATTATTAAAAGGAATTTTCTTCTCAATAAGCCATTTTTCTGTCACATCTTGTAAAAAAGCAGGTCTTGAACTTATAAGAACAAAAGCAAACTTTCCACTCAAAGTGTTTAAAGCATCTTGCACATCATCAACCAAATCAATCTTTAACCAACCATCATCCTCATTAAACCTTTTCCAAAAATCATCCATTTTACCTTTCTCAAACCATGAACACTCTTCGTAATAAAAACTAGTGATGTCCGATTGTTTTAAATTATAACCGTAAAGTTTATGCAAATAGTTTCTCAAAGTTTTATCAGTATCTGCTACTATTCCATCAATATCAAGCCCTAAATATTTCACATGCTCACTCCAATTAAAGCGAAAAATAATTTACCTTAAATTTTTTTAAAACATCCTGTTCGCAGCTAATATCTTTACTAAATAAAAATGATCTAAGCTCAGGTATATACTTTTTATTAACCGCACCGTAAACAAATGATATTTTGTTATTTACTACAGGAAAAGCAAACATATAATCCTTTAGATTTTCAATTAATTGTTCAATTTCTTTTTTGTTTAAATCAATAATCTCATGACTTACGAAAATATTTGCATTTGTTCTTATCTTTGGGAAGCCGCTTACGATCTTGCCAAGATTTTTAAATTTTCTATATTTACTAAAATAAACAGGTGCGTCCAAATACTTTGGCATATTCTTTGTGTCATAAACCACATTAACTTGTTTAAACATCCTTTTTAATCTACCTATTTGATAATTAATAATAGTTTCATTATTTATAGGATCAAGTTTCCTATTTCTATTAACGATAATTATACAACTTGCATTAAACATGCTGACTCCATTATTAATTTGAATTACTAAAAGATATGTTTAAAAAAGATAGCAAGTTAACACTTGACGTGACTAAAACAAACTCTTTCATACGAGTAATTTCAGTCGTTCCTGCGTCGCTTAAACAAATATTACTCTTATATTTTTTTCAAATTCCTATACAAGAACTCATTAAGAAATCGCCTTCTGCCTAATTTCATTTTTTATCTGACTTGCAAATTCATCTAAATCAGAAACAGGTAAATTCTCACCTTTTCTTGTTCTAATACTTATTTGATTGTTTTCTACTTCTTTTGCTCCAACAATAATCATATAAGGAATTTTATCGAGCTGTCCTGCCCTTATCTTTGCACCTAGTTTTTCCGATCCAATATCAATTCCACATCGAACTCCATTTTCTTGTAGTTTAGTTTGAACCATCTGCGCATACTCATCTTGTTTATTTGTGACTGCCATAACTCTTACTTGCTCAGGAGCAAGCCAAACCGGAAATGCACCTTTGTAATGCTCAAGCAACACCCCAAAGAAACGTTCCAATGAGCCAAGTAGTGCCCTATGAATCATAATAGATCTATGCTCTTGCCCATCGTCTCCTACATATCCCACACCAAATCTTTCCGGCAATGCAAAATCAACTTGGATCGTTGAACATTGCCATAATCTACCTATCGAATCCTTAATCTTAATATCAATCTTTGGACCATAAAAAACTCCTTCACCCGGATCAATTTCATAATCAAGTCCAACATGCTCTAACCCTTTACGCAGAGCATCTTCTGCCTTTTTCCAATTATCTAAAGTTCCAACATATTTTTCAGGTCTTGTACTTAAAAATATCTCATATTCACTAAAACCAAATGTTTTAAGCATACGAATCACAAACTGAATCACACTCACTACTTCATTTTCCAATTGATCCAATCTACAGAAAATATGAGCATCATCTTGCGTAAACCCACGTACACGCATTAGTCCATGCAATACCCCGCTTCTTTCAAATCGATATACAGTACCAAGTTCCGCCCACCTAAATGGCAATTCTTTATAACTGTGTTTTTTTGACTTATAAATTAAAATATGTCCCGGACAATTCATAGGCTTCACAATATATTGCTGATTCTCAACATCCATTGGAGCAAACATGTTTTCTTTATAAAAATCCCAATGCCCTGATGTCTTCCACAAATCCACTTTTGCTATATGTGGTGTAATTGTTAAGTCATAACCACTCTTAAGATGTTCATCCTTCCAAAAGTCTTCGATAATCTTTCGAACCAATGCACCCTTTGGATGCCAGTAAACCAATCCACCACCAGCAAGTTCTTGAATACTGAACAAATCCAACTGTTTCCCTAAAAGCCTGTGATCACGTTTTTTTGCTTCTTCAAGCATAGTCAAATGCTCATCAAGTTCCTGTTTCGTTGGAAATGCAGTTGCATAAATTCTCTGAAGCATTTTATTCTTTTCATCACCACGCCAGTAAGCACCTGCAATAGATAACAATGCAAAATGTTTCGCATTCCCGGTTCGCATAATATGCGGACCTCTACACATATCCATAAATCCACCATGCTTATAGAAAGTCACTTTATCGTCTGTGATATCATCAAGAATCTCAAGCTTATATATTTCACCCAAATTTTTATAATACTCCACTGCTTCAGACTTCGTTTTTTCTATAACTTCAAATTTTGAATTTTCTTTGATTATTTTTTTCATTTCAGATTCGATTTTTATCAAATCATCAGGTTGGAATGGTTCCTTTTTATCAAAATCATAATAAAAACCATTTTCGATCGAAGGACCAATTGCAAGTTTCACATTCGGAAATAATCTTTTTACAGCATCCGCCATAATATGACTTGTAGAATGCCTTAAAACATCTAATTTAGCTTTTTTTTCACTCATAAATCAAAATTACCTTTTATTTATATTAGCATGATAAACAACTGCATTTTCAAGATGATTTTCGATAATCTTAACAGCCGATGGTGAAATTGCAAAAGTATGCATAAAGGCATGATGAATAGTTAAAACTAAATCTTGGAAATCATGATCTTCTTCTAAATCAACAATTTTTAATCCTATCTCTTTAGCTTCATCCGTATGTATATGTCTAGCATGTGTTTTTGTTTCAATATGATCACTAAGTTTCATTACAATATCTGAAGCTTTTTTATCGCAATCTTTATCCAGTTTGAACATATTAGTTTTCAACCAATTTTCAACAATCTTTCCTGATAAAGACATAGCCTTTTCGCATTCGCCAATAAAAGTTGGATGATATTTTCCTATAATAACTTGCCAAATTGGTATAGATTCGGGACTTTTTTTTATTTCTTCTAAGGCTCTATTAAACTCCTCGATTACCCCGTGTGCAGGTATTCCTCCAAATTGAGGGTCAATTGGTCCGATATTCGATTGTTTACCCATTACTATTTCTTTGCAAGAACATGCTATCATAGTACCAGCCGACATAGCTAATTGAGGAATAATCGCTCTAATGTCATTATCAAACATCTTTCTTAAGTAATGTACAATAGATTCTGTAGCAGTTAAGTCTCCACCTGGAGTATGCAGGATAATATCAGCACCTTTACTTCTATCTAAGTTATGAATAGCATTCATAAAACCATTTTTATCATCATCATTTATATCTACATTTGAAATACCCCTTTTTTGCAACCATCCTGAATAATACGTAATAACATTTCTCCCAGTTTTTTCATTCAGCTTCTTTAAATATTTTCTTCTAACAAAATCTAATGCATCTGATCTTTTTGAGTCCTGCATTTCTTTTAGGACCTCATTCCAACTAGGCATCTTTATCCTCAACTTTATTAATTTTCGACTCTGAAGTAGAATTTGTGTAAGTAGTATCTACATCCTTTAGAATTGTACAACGTTTAAACTGAAGAGCAAAATCTCTTGGATTTTGATAATCAGGAACCATATCTTCAGAAATCTTAAATTTTTTATAATAAGAATTAATTTCTTTTTGGGTCATAATAACACTCCTATCATTTTTTTATTATTATATAAAATTTTAAACAATTATTCATTTCAAATTATAAAAAAAAGGCGCGAGGCGGATTCGAACCGCCGAATCGCGGTTTTGCAGACCGCTCCCTTAGCCACTTGGGTATCGCGCCGTTAACTAATTAATGGTGGGCGGTACTGGAGTTGAACCAGTGACCCCTTGCGTGTCGAGCAAGTACTCTAACCAACTGAGCTAACCGCCCAAAAAATGGAGCGGGAGACGGGGTTCGAACCCGCGACCTCAACCTTGGCAAGGTTGCGCTCTACCAACTGAGCTACTCCCGCGAAAATAATTTTTAATTAATAAACTTGCTGGGAGCGGGACTTGAACCCGCACGGATCGCTCCACACGGCCCTCAACCGTGCGCGTATACCAATTCCGCCACCCCAGCAACAAGCTGCGCTTGACGCAATTATTAAAACTCTTGTGTACGAGTTATTTTCTTCGCTCCTGCGTCGCTTATATCTATCAAAAAACAATTTTTTATTTCGATGGAACTATGGGCTTTTCAGTTTGTGCAGCTGCTTCTGCTTCAGGTGTCTTTTGCTGCTGGCTCTTACCCAAAATATCTTCTGGTATTACAGGTTTCGGCGGCATAATATCCATTAAACTACGAGCAGGTCTTTTAGCAGACATAACTGCTAATGTTAATGAAGTTAACATAAAAACAATTGCAAAACCTGCTGTAACCTTTTTGAAAAAATTACCACCGGATGCACCACCGAATATAGCATCCGAACCACCACCACCAAAAAGTGTAGACATGTTAGCACCTTTACCTACTTGAAACAATACAACCACGATCAAAAAAAGACATGTAATAATATGCACCGTTAAAATAAATGAAAACATAATTATGCTCCGTATTTTATTAATTTGCCTGCATTTGCCATTGCAATCGGCATTATTGATTGAGCTGAAAGTCTTGAAAGACCACCTCGTACACATTCAGTTTCATTAAATGTCTTTGCTTCATCTTTTCTACAGACTTTTGAATATACGAGTAATGGTACCGGATGCCAGCTATGTCCTTTCATTACTGCAGGTGTTGAGTGATCACCTGTAACAACAACAACATCAGGATTAAGTTTCATAAGTTTTGGTAAGTATTTATCAACCTCTTCGATAACTTTTACCTTGCTATCAAAATTGCCATCCTCTCCATAACTATCTGTCTTTTTTATGTGCATGAAAAAGAAATCATATTTATCATAATTCTCAACCAATGTGTCAAATTCACTTTCAATTGTATCCCCTGTTTTCAAAACATCCATACCAACTAATTTCGCAAGTCCTCTATACATAGGATAAGTTGCAATGGCTGCTGGGTTTAGCTTGAAAATTTCCTGATACTTCTCGATATTTATCATCTTTGAAAATCCACGCAAAAGAACCATATTAGCAGGATGTGAATCCTTTAATATTTCTTTTGCTTTCCTCAAAAATTCATTAACCATATCTGCTGTTTTTTGAGCATCAGGAATAGTAGGCTTAACTTCTAACGGTTTCAAACCAACTTTTTGCGGATCAGCATCTAATAATCTGTCATTTAGATTCTTTGCTCTAAATATCACTGATAATCTATGCTCTTTTACAGTCTTTAAAAATATTTCAACACCATCAATCTTTATCTCACTTAGTTTCTTGCACAATTCTTCATTAACTTCTGTTGAAATTCTGCCGGCACGTCTATCTGTAATAATATCATTATCATCAATAGCTGCAAAATTGCCGCGTGCAGCCATATCATCAGCTGTAAAATCGAAATCAACTCCTACTGTATCCAAAAGCCCGCGTCCAATCTCATGTTCAAAAGGATTATACCCAAACATACCTACATGAGCAGGACCACTTCCGGGAGTTATCCCCGGGAATATTGGATCTGTCACACCACAACAACCATCTTTTAGTAGTTTATCTAAATTAGGATGCTTTGCTTTTTCAAGCGCTGTCTTGTCGCAACTTGGATACTGTATATCGCCCAATCCATCCATAACCAATAAGATTATTTTTGAATCTGTTTTCTGTGAAAGCTGTTTAATTACATCAAGTTGTTTCATAAAACTATTCCTCAATTATTATTAATTGCATCTATTCCCGGAAGTACTTTCCCTTCGAGAAACTCTAATGATGCACCGCCGCCTGTTGAAACATGGCTAACCTTGTCTGCTACACCCGCCTTTTTCACAGCTGATGCAGAATCACCACCACCAACAATAGTTATAGCTCCTTTTAATGAGGCATCTGCAAGTGCATTAGCAATTGCAATTGTCCCATTTGCAAATGCAGCCATCTCAAAAACACCCATTGGTCCATTATTTACAATAGTCTTGCTATTTAAAATTTCGTTTTTAAAAACTTCTATTGTCTTTGGTCCAATATCAAGACCCATATAACCATCATTAATATCTTCATTCTCTGTTGTTTTTATATTTGCAGTTTCTGAAAAATCGTCTGCTTCAATATGATCAACCGGTAATAGCAATTTTACATTTTTTTGTTCAGCCTTTTGTATTATGTTCTTTGCAAGTTCAAGTTTATCATCTTCAACTTTTGAATTTCCAACATTAATACCTTTTGCTTTATTGAATGTGTATGCCATTGCACCACCAATAATTAAACTATCAATTTTATTCAAAAGATTTTCAATTACATTGATCTTGTCCGAAACTTTTGCTCCACCAAGAATTGCCAAAAAAGGTTTTTCCGGATTTGACAAAACTCCATCTAAGTATTTCAGTTCTTTTTCTACCAAAAAACCAGATACACTCGGAAGAAGCTTTGCAACACCAACAGTTGACGCATGCGCTCTATGAACTGTGCCAAATGCGTCCTGTACAAACACATCTGCTAATGATGCTAGTTCTTTTGCAAATGTTTCATCGTTTTTTTCTTCTTCAGGATGGAACCTCAAATTTTCCAAAACCAAAATATCACCGTATTTCAATGAAGCAGCCAAAGTTT
This sequence comes from bacterium, assembly GCA_042566505.1. Lineage (GTDB taxonomy): Bacteria > RUG730 > RUG730 > JBDRED01 > JBHPKP01 > JBHPKP01. The sequence goes on from JBHPKP010000001.1 coordinate 7,036, forward strand.
TCACATTCTCACCAATGCAATCATCTGCCATTTGCACATTACTATCTGGTAATGCATTTTTCAAGTACGCAGCTACCGGATTTAAGCTCATTGATGGAACTTTTTGTCCCTTTGGTCTACCTAAGTGTGACATCAAAATCAATGGACAACCTTGCTCTAGTAAATAATTTATGGTCGGCATAGCTGCTGCAATGCGTTTATCATTTGTAATCTCACCTTTATCATTTAATGGCACATTAAAGTCCACACGCATTAATACTTTTTTATTTTTTAGCTCTATATCTCTAACTGTTTTTTTAGCCAATGTTTTTCTCCAAATTACATTTTTGCAAGCATGAATTGTGCAAGATCAACAACTCTATTTGAATAACCCCATTCATTATCATACCACATCATAACTTTTGCAAGGTTACCTTCGAGTACTTTTGTTGTTAATGAATCGAAAATCGAAGAAGCTTTGTTTCCTTTGAAATCAATCGAAACAAGCGGCTCATTACAATAGTCTACATATTTATCTAAACCAGCGTCACATGCTTTTTTTATAGCTGCATTCAATTCTTCAGCTGTTGTATTTTTCTCAAGCTCCACAACTAAATCTACAAGTGAAACATCAGGTGTAGGCACACGCACTGCTAGTCCGTCCATTTTACCTTTAAGCTCAGGCAAAACCAATGCTACAGCTTTTGCAGCACCTGTTGTTGTAGGGATCATAGAAACTGCCGCAGCTCTTGCACGTCTTAAATCTGCATGAGGAAAATCCAATATTCTTTGGTCATTTGTGTATGCATGAACTGTTGTCATTAAACCTTTTTTAATACCAAAATTCTCGAGCAATACTTTTGCAATCGGTGCCAAACAGTTTGTTGTACATGAAGCATTTGAAACAATGTTGTGATTTGCAGAATCATAGTCGCCTTCATTAACACCCATAACTATTGTTATATCTTCTTCTTTTGCCGGAGCAGAAATAATGACTTTCTTTGCTCCTGCATCAATATGTTTTTGAGCATCTGCTCTTTTAGTAAATATACCTGTTGATTCTACTACTATAACTACTCCCAAATCTTTCCAAGGAAGCTTTGCAGGATCTCTTTCTGCTATAACTTTTATTTCTTTACCATCAATAACAAGTGATGAATCTTTTGCTTCTACAGTACCTTTATAAATACCGAATGTTGAATCATATTTAAAAAGATGCGCTAAAGTTTTTGCATCTGTTAAATCATTGATTGCTACAACATCAAAATCCTTTGCCTTTGCTTCTAATGCTGACCTAAGTACTAATCTTCCAATTCTTCCGAATCCGTTAATTCCAATTTTTGCCATAATGACCTCCTGAAAATTTTTCAAATTTTATTTATTTTATTACTTTTTTTTGATTTTACGAGCATTTATTATGATAATTTTGAGGGCTCAAGTCAAGCAAATAATGATTACTCAACAAAGGACTTTCTGGAGGAGAGTTAATAGATTTTACGCTGCCATAAATAGATTTTCAAACACTCTTATATTTGGAGTTTTCTTTTGTTTAAAAAAACCTTTCATAGTAACATTGAAAACATCTAAATTTATATCACCACTCAATGAATTCGCATGCACAATGGCATCTATTAATAATTCTGCTGCTGCAGGTATAATAGATTTAAAAAGCTCATTCCAACATAATGCTGATAACATATCGTTATTATGCTTTATTATTGATCCAAATACCTTGAAAGGAATTAACCAATCAGGAATGACTCCCAAACTTTCATTAAGCATATAAGAATATAGGAATAAAAATTCAATATCTGCTTTAGAAATATTATTGGAATTATCGATTAATAAAAACTTACTAGCACTGAAAACTTCCTCAAAATCTATTTCTACATAATCCTCAACATCCAAATCTTGATCCATCATACCAGCTCCAGAACTTGAATAATCTCCTTTTTCGTAAAGAAATCGATACCTTTTCACAATACAATCTGGATTTAAAATAACATACTTAATATAAAATTTAACTTTATCCCCAAAAAAACACAAAAAATGCTCCATAACACCTGTTTTTTGTGGCAAGACACCATTCAGCCTATCTGAAACAAGGTTATAATTAATCTTATTCCTTATAGATTCTAAGAATAATTTGAGTGCAGTTTTTGGATTGGATGCCTTCAATCTATGATCAAAATATTTTTCCTTCCATTTCCCAGCACGTGCTTTTAATAAATCATCTCCTGTTTGAATAGATGATGGTTTGTCAATATCATAAAGTTCTGCAAATTTCACTTCTTTTTTTTCATATTCACTGTTATTCATTTCTACGTTTACTACTAATTTGTCTATTACTCTATCATCAAGTCTCGCCCCATCAGCATACGCATAAACAGCTGCATAATGGGAATCAATACTTTTAGCTGATTGTAAAATTTTTGGCATAGTATTGTATAGTTCTTCAAATTTGTCATCCTTAACAAATTCATTTAGCGTAACACGTTGATGGCTAAATTGATTATACATACCTATATCAATATTACTCTTGCCTATTAATTTTCGAGCTATATGCTCTGCATAATATTCCCTAATTAAGCTATTTGTACTATACTTTGATTGTATTAGGCAGTTATCAAAAAAATGCCCCAGTTCATGACCGGATATTTTATAGAAAAGACTTCTTAATGCAGTTTCCGGATGCTTACCTTTTTCACAAGAAAAAAAGTAACGCACGATATGCATAGGTCGAAGAATAGGAGTAACGTCCCAAGTTTCTGACTCAATATCTGTAAAGTCTATAATAATATTCAAATATTTTTTTAGGAGAGATACACATTCCTTTGGTAAATAATTTTCTTCAATCAATTTATAAAAATCTTTCAATAATTTACTTAGCTCATCTTCAAAATCTTTAATATATAAATAACTTTGAATTGCCACATATGAAGTGCAGCGTGTATTCTTTTTTGCAAAAAAATCTTTTTCCTCATTAATACTATCTTTTATACGTTTTTTATCTTCATCACTAAGCTTAGTATATTGTTCTTTTACAGCTTCTAAATCCCTACTTATTACTTGTTTATTTACTAACCTATCATAAATTGCATTCAATTCTTTATTCTCTGATTCTTTATTCTTTAAAAAACTTATAATCTTATTGATTATAAAATAATCAATTTCCAAAAGTGACATTATAGTTTGTTGTTCAAAGGAGTTAAGATCAGTTATGGGTTTTATATTTTCTCCTATTTCATAGAAACCATATTTTTTACCATCAATTACAGCTATACTAATAGTTGCCCCAGATTCTTTAGTGAATTTTTCATAATATCTTTCTAAATCTTTATCAAACTCAAATACCACTCCAGAATATTCCTTTTCCCCTGTGGAATATACAACTATTGTACCCTTACCCTGTTTAGCATCAAAAATGTGCTTTATTTCTATTGGCTTTGTTTTTTTATCTTTTTCCCTAAATACAGTATAAATTGTTTCGTAAATTTCAGGATGGGATTTTAGCTCGGATAAATAATTATCATTTAAGGAAGAAGGTAATCTCAAAGTATCATAAGAAGTATACTGCGAAATAACTGGCGAACACAATGTAGTCAAGTAGACACAACACACAAATAAACTAATTATTGTAATAATAGATGAATTAAACTTTTTCATAAGCCCCCCAAAGAATAAAAAACTATTGTACCATTATATTACTGAGTTTACAATATTAACAATTATTCGAACACAATGGTTTTACGACCATAGGAAAGAATCCTATGCTCCAGATGAGCTTTGACTGCATTAGCAAGCACTAAACGCTCCAAATCTCGCCCCTTGCGAACCATATCATCAACAGTGTCTTTGTGGCTAACACGTATAACATCCTGCTCGATGATCGGACCTTCATCAAGATTTTCAGTCACATAATGACTTGTTGCTCCTATAATTTTTACACCTCGATCAAATGCTTTGCCATATGGATTTTGACCAATAAAAGCAGGAAGGAACGAATGATGGATGTTTATGATTTGACTTTTAAAGTTATTAACAAAATCCTTACCTAAAATTTGCATATATCTGGCAAGAACTATAAAATTAATATTATTCTTTTGTAAAAGCTCTATTTCTTTCTTCTCTTGCTCTAACTTATTTTCTTTTGTTTTTGGCAAATAGTGGAAGGGAATACTGAAATCATCTGCAATACTTTTTAAATCTTCATGATTACTAATAATCAATTTAATATGCACATCCAGTTCACCAGCTCTCTGCCTAAAAAGCAAATCCAAAAGACAATGATCATATTTTGAAACAAAAATGGCAGTATCAAAATGTTTTTCAGAAAAATAGATATTCCATTGCATATTATATTCGCCTGCAATTGGACTGAAAGCATCTGCGATTTTATCTTGCTCTATCCTAAATTTATCAAGCTCCCATTCTATTCTCATAAAAAAGTAATTATTGATTGTGTCCGAATGCTGGTTTGAATTAATAATATTCCCATTATTTTCGAAAATAAATTGTGAAATTTTTGCAACAATGCCTTTTTGATCAAGGCAGGAAAGAAGTAATATGACTGTATTTTTTTTATTCATGTGTTTATTATTTAAAAATGTTTGATTAAGGTCAATTTATTTTATTTTTCCTGCATATTTTTCATCATCTTCATATACTTCAACATTGCATCCGGATCTGATATTTCATCCACACCAAAATCCTCACCTTGCCTATACATATCTGTCATTTTTTGCATCACTTCACTTGCTTCAATTGCTTCTTTTTCGGAGAGCCCTTGCTGCATATATACAGATTTTCGTTTATCTTGCCTTGTTTCAGTTTTATACTTTGAAACATCAAATAAACTATCTTCTAATCCCTTATTAAATTTCAAAGAAATAACCTTGCTTTCAAGAAACAGTTTATTCCCTATATACATCACTACTTTATAAGGCCACCTATATTCTCCACTTACCTTTCTATAGTCCAACATTTCCATAGTGCTATCGGCATTTTTTGATTTATCCTTTTTAAATTTAGTTCTTATCAATTGCAGCCCTTTTTTGGAAACATAAATACTATCATAAGGGAAATAAATACTATCATTAGGTTTTTCATTTAATTTTATTTCATAACAACTCTTGCCTCGAATTGTTTTCAAACCAATAATCCTATCTTTTTGTGGATCAACAAGATTCCACCAATTATGAAAAAAGAAATCCTGCATTTTATAATTGTCCGTTCCGGGCATAGCAGATTTTTTATTATTATCTGAAATCATCCATTTTGTTTGCCCGTCAAAAATAGTAATATTTTTATTGTCAAAAACATCTATTTGTTCCGTTCTATATTTACTGCCCTTCACATAAGCTTTTCCTTGCTGTGGCTCTTGAGAATGCGATTCATTCACATAAAATTTTGATTCTGCAATAACTTCCATATCTTTAAAATTTTTCTTAAACTCTTTTTCAATATTTTTCCCTTTAGCTATAAGTTGTGCTAAATTTGCCCCATTTACTAAAGAACTCGCAGCCAAAACTCCCAAACAAAACATTAATAAAAATTTAATTATCCGCATCGCACAACCTCCTCAATGATTAATTATAAATGATCCTATTCTGTTATTCTTATCCCCGCTTCTATAAGAAAAAAATCGATCATCACATTTTGTACAGATTTGTGATGCATGAATGTTTTTCTTACTAATTCCAAAATTTATTAATTGATTAACATTTTCAGATTCCAAATCAAGAAAATATTTGTCTTGTCTTTCTTGAACTTCAAAATACTTTCTAAATTCTTTTCCAACTTTATAGCAGCAACTTTTTATATGCGGTCCAAACACAAAAACTATATCCGCTTTATTTACTTTTGAATCAATGGAGTCCAAAAATTTATGCAATATTTCTTGTTGTGTTCCCTTCCAACCAACATGCAAAAGCGCTATAAATTCTCTGTTTTTATTGACAACAAAAACAGGCAAACAATCTGCTGTAAAAATCCCTTGAATAATATTTTTTTGAAATGAAAAGAGCCCGTCACAATTAGAAACAATAGAATCTTTTTGTATATTTTTTACCTCACTTATATTTGATGAATGGACCTGCCTGCATTGAGCAAAAGGAAAGTCATTCCAATTAATATTGAAATATTTTTCTTTGGTTAATTTTTGAAAAAGTTCTTTGCGCTTGTTTGCATCCAGCATATTACCCGATTTTTTTGTGGTAATAAGGTGTGGAATTTTTTGAACAGTTAAGTATTCATGATAGCAATAGTGGTCTTTGATTTTCCAGGTCATAATATTATTATTTAATTATTCTATATCCAATTTTATCTGAGAATACGTTAGAACTTTGCTTATCGTGTATGCTAGCAATATTTTCATCTTAAGTTTCTTCTAATATCTTTAAATCTGAACTGGTATAAAAGAACAAAAGCAAGCTAAAACATTGCCAAAAATAGTTATTTTCGGCAATGTAATGCTTATTAACTTTGTTAGCTTATTTTTTGTACATTTACTGCTTTTTTCCCCCTATCTCCTTCTGCTGAATCGAACTCAACTTTATCCCCTTCCTCTAACACTCCTGATACGATATCATTTTTGTGAACAAAAAGATCACCGCTGTTGTCTTCTGGCGTTATAAAGCCAAAGTTTTTACTTTGATTAAAAAATTTTACTGTACCTTTCATAATAACACTCTCCTTTTTAGCTAAATTTATTTTACAATTTTCAATATTTCATACAACACACACAATAACAAAATTATCATTTTCTTTAAAAGAAGACACACAATAAAAAAGCCGGCGAAGGGAGTTGAACCCCCGACCTGCTCATTACGAATGAGATGCTCTACCACTGAGCTACGCCGGCATTATCAACCCTCACTCCTAATCCCCTCTTCCAATTCCCGACAAGCTGCTTCGAGGATGGCAGGTAGAGGGGAACACATTAAGGATAAATTATTATCATTTAAATAGTTCTTCAAGCATACGTTTGCCATTTTCTAGTACTTTATCCGAAATCAAGTATTGATATTTTGGCTCTTTTATTGTACCTGTAATTTTAAAACTTGGGCTTACGCGTCCCTTTTTGTCTTTATTAAGATCTGCAAGTGTACCACCTATGACACCCTCGGGTAGTTTCACAGTTGTTAAAAGATCCAACTTTGAGTTTACAATATTCACCGCACCTTTTGAATATACATCCATCAGATCGCTATTCATTGTAAAATCTTGTGTTTTAAGCAGGCTATTTTTTATCTCGAATGTAGATGAAATATTATTATAATTCACCTCATTGAATGCCGGCATTTTTAGAATATTTCCAATATTAGCTAAAACTTCAACATCCTTTAGCGTTACATTTTTTGCCTTAATATCTCCACGACTATATAACTTTCCCCACATCATTCCTCGTCCACGAATTTTTAGATTAGCATCTAATGTTCCACTTGTAATGTTTTTTGAATACATTCCATACATACTCAAAAACTTATAAACATTCAGACTTTTCATATTAACATTTACTAGATAATCAACCTCATCAAGTCTAACTAATGCAACTGTGACCTTTCCTTTAATTTTGCCTTCACTTGTCCTGATCTGGATAGGATTGAGCACAACAATACTATTCTTAAATTGAATATTTCCTTCAAGCGAATCAAACAAAATATTTCTAAATGTAATATTTTTCAGATTAAAGTCCCATGAAAAATCAGCATTTCTCAAAAATTCAGGCAATAACAGCTGTTTTTTCTCGTCTACCTTTTTAGATTTTATTGGTTTAACTTGTACTTTTTCTTCCTCGTCTGATTGAATATTGGAACGCTCCAAAACATCATCGAAATCCACACCGGTTAGATTTAGCTTTGCACTGCCAATTGGGTTTTTAAAATCATCAACACTCAAATTAAATGCAAATGGTTCGTTATTAATGAGCGCTTTAATGTAGTCAATTTTTAAGCTGTCACTTTTATAGAATATCTTGGTCTTCAAATCATCGATAATTGTATTATTGATTCTGAAATGAGTATTATTAAGAAAAACAGTTCCTTCGAACTTATTAAGATTTACGGAATTTATATAGAAAAGCTCAAGATTCATTGAACCCTTTAAATCGTATAATTTTAATATATCTGAAAAATTTGGACACAAGGCAAGATCAACATTATCAGATGATAGATTTAAACGCACCTTGGGTTTTTTCGCTGTATAATCAAGTGTCCCTTCGGATGAAAATTTTACTTCATGCAAGTTAGTTTTAATCTTTTTGATATTTATAACTTTCATTTGATTAACAGCAATATCAAAATCCAACTCAGAACTTGTTAAATTATTTTTATTAAAATATTTTTTATAATTAATCACTGTGTCTGTTAGATTAATATTCCCATTCAAATTCAACACTTCATTAAACATTCCTTTAACTTTAAAGTCTAAAATTGCACTTCCGCTAATATCCAGCTCTTTTGAAAGTTTAATTTGCCTCTCGAAAAGTTTTAAAAAGTCATTAATATTAAATTTTTCAGATGTTACTTTTAAATCCACCTTAAACATGTCTTCTGTAAAATCAAGTTCGCCTTTTGATTCTACTTGCACATTGTTAAGATTTATGAGTAATTGTCGTAGATTAACAATCTTATTTGCAATATCAATTTTTGCATCAAGTTTCAATGATCCATTTAGCGCAGTTCTAAAAAATCTATTGTATTTTTGAGTTCCATCTGATTTGAGTTCGATATTAAACGGTTTTAGAATTGAAAAATTTGAAGTTTTTAGGGCAAAACCCGTTATCCTAATAGGTTTATCTTTTGTTGTTTTATCGTCGTACGAAATCTCCGCGCTGCGTATTTCTATATCCGAAGCAAGGATTGGAATAGCTGCAAGATATTTGATGTCCCATTTATCCTCGCGTTTTTGGGCGCTGAATCCTTCTTTTCCCAAACTGTAAAAATTATATTTTGAATCTGCACTTTTTATAATACGAATTTTTGGTGATTCTATAATAATATTGCTAGGTTTGGCTTTTTTCTTTATGAGTCCAAGAAGCTGGAACTTGACCTGAACATTTGCAGCCTCCATAAATAAGTCTTGCCCTGAATCTTCAAAAACCTTTACGCTTTTCAACTTAATCCCAATCGAATCCAAACTAACTGACCCAATTTCTACTTTTCTTGCAAACATTTCACTAGCTTTTGTTTCTATGATCTGCTTAATTTTTTCAGCAGGGAAAAATATTTTTAACGCTAATAAGCCCGCGCCAATTAAAACACCCAAAATTAGTAATGATATAAAAATAACTTTCAGTTTCTTTTTCATTCTGTACACTCCGGTTTATTTTAAATCTGCTCAATTTCCCCACGATTTATAATCAATATGCTGAAAAATGTTATCCATTGATTCTATTTCTTTTAAATAAGTCTCATTGATTTGGTTAGATTGAATAGCATCGTAAAGTTTCAAGAATCTATTGATATGATCCTTTGTGCGTTTGAGCGCATATTCTGTCATTGTCCCTGTACTTAGTATAAATGCCCAGTCACTGGACTGAGCAAGTAGAAGTTCACGGCCCGCCTGATTCAATGCTCGCTTTTTCAAGCCATAAGTATCTTTATTTTGCTGCGCTAGTTCTGTCATGAGATCGCCAATTTTATGCAAATGTCTATAGACCCAATCATTGTCGCCATTCAACCAAAATTCATTGTAACCCTTGTTTCCCCAAGACGAACAAGTTGGCTGCTGCACTTGCAATACTTGATTTTCATTGAGGTATTCACTTGGAGTTATGGTTCTAATTGTATCCTGATCATGTTGAAGTTTTCTGAATAAGAAATTCAGGAACTTAGGTCCTTCATACCACCAATGCCCAAATAGTTCTGCATCATACGGTGCCACAATAATAGGTTTACGGTCCATTGCATCATGCAAATATTCTACCTGCTTCTGCCTGTTGAATAAAAAATTACCTGCATGCTCTGCCGCTGCTTCACATGCACTAAACGGACTATACGGCTGCTTTTGACCCATACCAACTTTGCCTGTGATTTTGTGATACTTTATTCCAATGCCTCGTTTCACTCCATCTTCATGTAAATATGGCTTAACATAATCATACTCCAAATCATAACCTGCATCCCTATAAAATTCTCTATATCTATAATCACCCGGATACCCGGTCTCTGCACTCCATACCTGCTGCGACGATTCAATATCACGCCCAAAAACAGCCACACCTGATTCACAATAGATAGGTGAATAAATTCCATACCTCGGACGAGGCGAACCATATAGGATGCCATGTGTATCTGTAAAGAAATATTTAATATCAGAGTCTTTTAAGAACTTATCATATCCAATTCTATATCCACATTCAGGCAGCCAAATACCCTTAGGCTCACGTCCAAAGTGTACTTTATAATCCTCACATGCAACCTTGATTTGCGCTTTAACATTGTTTTCATTGATCATAAGCGGCAAGAATCCATGCGTAGCGCCGCATGTAATAATTTCCAGTTTCCCAAAATCCTGGAACTTTTTGAATGCATTTAAAAGTTTGCCATTGTATTTATCATTAAAAATATGCCAGCAACTTTTGAATTTACTCTCATACATTTTTGCAGCTTCATAGAATGGTGTATAAAACGTCCGCTCAAGCTCCTTTTCTGAAAATTCTATATTTTTTTTAAGATGCCGCGTGTAACGCTCACATAGAAGTTCATCGGAAAGCATATTACAAAGTGTAGGAGTAAGCGACATTGTGATACGAAAATCTATACCATGATCTATCAATCCATCAAATACTTGTATTAGTGGTATATATGTTTCAGTAATAGCTTCATATAACCAATCTTCTTCTAGAAAATCATTGTATTCCGGATGCCTGACAAATGGCAAATGCGCATGAAGCACTAAACATAAATAACCTTTTTCATTCAACATATTAACCTCATAAAATTTTGGGGGAGGCAGCTATTTTTTCTGTAATTCAGAAGAACTAAAATTAAATTCTGTCACTCTCTGTTTTAGCATATTAACTATTTCGTCAGACGAACCAGGAGTCTTATTTTGCAATGACTCTAAAAAAGAGCGGAATTCGTCAGTTATTTGCATCCAATTTGCATCAAATTTATCAGACACCTTATCAGACGGCATATAAATCACATTTGAACGTGCCAAAATTACAAAATGCCCTTCATCAAATAAGTAGCCCATTTCTGCACAAAAGACCTTGCAAGCACCATCATTTGAGTCCACATACCAGTTTCTTGTCTCAAAATCCACATCAACATCAAACGAATAATGTTGGTTAGTTCCATTAAACTCAATATTGGTTATATCGTAAAATCTAATTATTGCTTGAGAAGCTGCGAAAAGTTCAAAACCATAAAAATTCAAAATTTCTTGATGATGCTTATCATTAATATCCCAATAAGCAAATATTTTAGAAGGATTGCATGGCATAATTACAAGTTTAGTTTCATTATATCTAAGCGGCAAATCGTTAGTATTTTTTCCGACTTGTTTTTGAAGAGGAGTTTGACCAAAATTTGTATTTGAGTACATGTTCAATAATTTCCTTTTGATTCATAATGAATATTAAATATAACGTTTTATTTTATTTGTTTTTAGACAAAAACACAATAAAATTTTCATGAAGTTTTGATGCATTTATGAAAGGACTTCACTGTATTTTATGCTTTGCATTATAAATTAGGTTAATATTACCCAAATCACAAAATCCGTGTGTTTTGGAAACATTTTTTACGATTACATCGCATTTTGCCATGAAAAGAAAAAATATTGGTTTCATTGCATGTGACAAAGTCTCAAAATTCCCCTGCCCCTTACTAATAACCATATCAGCCTTTCTATACACCTTCAAGAAATTGGGATCACAAAGCTTTAAAATTGTACCCGGAGCATCCGATCCACTTGATATGATTTGGCATGATTTGTCGAGCCCACAGAAAACTGCGTCTTCTAAAGTTGCATCATTAATTATTGGAGATTTTTTTACAGCATAAAATACATTTTTAATTGGATAATGCGCTTTAATATACTCGATAAGAATCCTATCAAACACTGTTTCCCCTGCATTATCCCCAATGTACAAAATATTTTTTGCTTTTTTTAATGTATGTTCAAACTCTTTAAAATCAAAAACAGCCTTTTTATTGTTTTTTACAAATTTCGTCTCTTTTGTCAGTATTTTATTGATCTCTTTTTCAACATTGAGTGTACTTTTTATACCATAGTCTATGACATTACCAATTGCTGCAAGCTCAACAGCTGTTAAAAGACTACCTTTTGAATGGCTCACTTTTCTTTTGAGATGATCATAAACCTTTAGAGCGGTTACATTACTATAATGCTTTCTATGCTTAAAAGGGTCAGCAACTTTCGAATGTTCTTTTATAACCTTGTACATAATCCTTGCAAATTCAGGTGGTGATTTATGTTTTGGAAAAAATTGGATTTTTTGCGCAATTTCATTGATAACATTGTGTTTTTTGGCTTCACTTAAATGCAGCATATTAACAGTTTCAATTGCCTGCCTAAAAAAACACGGAATACATTCAAAATATGTTTTCAAGTTTTAGCTCCTATGATTAATGTAAAAAGTTATTATACCACGATATATACCAATTTAATATTTTAAAAAAAACCGAATTACTTAAGTGTCTCACTAATTAACAACCTGTCCGGGTTGAGGGAAGACACAAGCAACTCGGTTTAATTATGAAATTCGCATTATAAACTAACCACACAAACATAGCTTTGTCAAGAGGCTAATAATTGTTTTTATCGTCGAAACTTTTTCATTATATTTATTTCTTCAGCAAAAACATCTAAAACCTTCAGAGAACTATGCTCACCACTTACTATTTGTATTTTTGACTTAGCAAGTCCCAATTGTTTTGCAAAAAAACTAATTAATTCTTCGTTCGCCTTTCCATCTTTAGCAAGTGCCTTAATCTTTACTTTATAATAAATCTTGCCATCCGCATGTTCCCACATGCCGCAAAATTCATTTTTCTTAGCATTTGCAGTAACTTTTATGTTTATTTTCATACCATCATGTCATGTCTAATCTCTGATAATTCTTTAAAATGCTTGCGTTCTTCACTAATAATATCATCAATAAAGCATCTTTTATCTTCCGGGATTAGTGGTTTGATCTCTGAATAATACCATATTGCTTCTTGCTCACTTTGAATCGCTAAATCGAGCGCAGAAAAGATATTGTTAATATCGTATGTAATCGTTCTCTTTTTATCTCTACTGAAAATTATATTGTCTGCATACGAACGAATATATGTGAAATACTCTTCCGGATAATTATCAACTGAACTATAATCAGCAACACTTTTTGCCAACTCTTCAAAAAACTCTTTATGTTTCTGCTCTTCTTGCGCCATAAATTCAAAAAATTCTTTTAAATTTTCTTTTTTTGTATTTTTTGAAAGCTCTGTATAAAACTTTTTTCCTTCTTCCTCGATTCTAATAGCAATTTGAAAAATCTCCGAGATATTAAATTTTTCCATAATATTCTCCATTTTTTTAGTTATATGCTTCTATAAGTATCCTTTAACACTTCAACAATAAACGGATCGAATTGTAACCCTTTGCAGCGATGCATTTCCTCAATTGCGTCTTCTCTGCTAAGTGTATTTTTATAAGTTCTATATGAAGTCATTGCATCAAAACTATCCGCCACTTGTAAAATCCTTGCAAGCAAATCAACCTTTTCCTCTTTCAATCCATCGGGATAACCTGTGCCGTCCCATTTTTCATGATGATGCCTAACAATTTTCTTTATTTCAGACAAAAAATCCATAGGGGTAATAATACTTTCACCCCGAACAGGATGTGTCTTTATTATATTATATTCTTCATCAGATAGTTTTTCTTCTTTGTTTAATATTTTTTCATCAATAGAAATTTTTCCAATATCATGCAAAAGTGCTGCATAATTTAATAGCTCTATATCTTTTTTGGAACAACCAACTTTTTCTGCAATCGCAATACTGATAAGCCTTACACGTTCAACATGTCCACGTGTATTAATATCCTTGAATTCAAGAGCCTTTGATAAAGATTCAATTGTACCCAAAATATTGTGCTTAAGTTCTGTATATGAAGAAGCATTAATAAAAGTTACGCCAATTTCCAAACGTAACAAGTTTAATGCAGTTAGTTCCTGTATTGTAAATGTTTCGCACTCTTTCTTTTCACCTAAAGTCATAAAACCTATCAGTTTTTCATTTACTAAAATAGGCACACACACTTCTGCTTCCATGATTTTTAAATAATGCTCTGCTGCATGATAACCTTTTCTTGTTTCATCAAAATTTTTCTTAATATTATGTATCCAAATCCTATTCCCCGATTTCAACCATTGAACTAGAAAGTGCTTTGAACTAAATTCCATATCTTTGCAATTGCTGCAATCTCCATGCAGACCTTTTAGTACATATTTTTTTTTGTCTGCATCAAAAAGGAATAAAGTTACTTTTTTAACCTTAAATATCTCAGAAATATTTTTTAAAACATTTTCAACTAATTGTCCAATATCCAACATTGAAACTATTTGCTCTTTAAATCTTCTTACATCAGCTTCATATTTATTGTCCGTCAGATACATTTTGTTAATTATTTTTTGAACATATTTCAAATATGGAAAATAGCAAAAAGAAATGAATGCGATTGATAAAAACCTAAAAAATATTAAGTTTTTTAGATTTAATTTTACCGCAAAAAACTCAAAAACAAACATCAAAAATAAATACGTAACCGTAAAGGAGCTGCCCATAATAACATGGACAGTACTTCTTTTTACAACACTCTGAACACCAAACAAAGTATATCGAAAAACCGCATATACCGTCATTCCTAAATAAAATAACACTCCAATAAAACTATAAAAAATCAACTTGAAGCAACCATAGAATGGCAATAAAACTAAAGTAAGCAGCAATATTATCTGCAGACCAATATGCCCAATAAATATGCATCTGGCTTGCAGCCTTAAAATACTATTAAACAGATATTGCGTTATTCCGGTCATATATAAGGTGTATAAAATCGAGTATAAGAAAAACCCTAAAAAAATAATCGAATTTAAACTAAAAACAATCGTCAACTCCGGATCATAAGTTATTCCTATCATATTTCTATCAAAAAGGATGATCATAAATATAATAGCTCCTATTGTTAACCAATGAAAAATTTCTAATAAACTTAATTTTTTTTGATATGTAAATACTTTTATAAACATGATATTTGCAACTAAAACAAAAACCCAGCTTGCAAATAGTATTTTGAGCAACAAAGCAGATTGAAACAAGCTGGCAACACTTAATAAGATCAACCAAAAACTAGTAACAAATATAAAAATTAAAAAAAGTTTTCTAATATAAAGCTCCACTTTTAACTTGCTAAACAATAGTATCCCCAGTATCAAGTTTACAGATATTGACAGTGTAATTAATATAATTTCTAACATATGACTATTTTCCTTAAAGCTTTTGACGCATAGTAAGCAATTTGGGGATCAAACCACAAACTTGAATATTTCCCAATCTCATACAATGCCTTATCAAAAGATTGGGCACCTCGATATGGGCGTGAAGATGTCATGGCATCAAATGCATCTGCAATTGCTATTATCCTCGAAAAAAACGGTATTGATTCCTTTGAAAGGTTGTCAGGGTAACCTGTCCCATCCCATTTCTCATGATGGTGTCTCACAATCTCTTTTACACTTGTTAAAAATTTTATTGGATGAATAATATTTTCACCCAAAACCGGATGTTCTTTGATTTGATCAAATTCTTTTTTATTCAGTTTGGACTCTTTGTGTAAAACCTTTGAATCAACTGCAATCTTGCCAATATCATGTAAAAGACCTCCAAATTCCAAAAGATCCAACTCATGACGCTCCAGTCCAATTTCCTTACCAATTTCAACTGCATACCCAACTACTCGTTCAGAATGTCCACATGTATATAGGTCTTTTGCCTCTATTGCATTTGTGAGCGCTTTAACAGTTCCCAGATAATTATTTTTAAGTTCATTATATGAAATAGCATTTGAAATACTTAATGCAGTTTCATTTGCAATAACCTGCAATAGTTTTTTTTCATTTTGACTATATGTCTGCTCATCATTTTTTTCACTTAATACAAAAATACCTACTAATTTCTGGCTATAAAAAACCGGAACAAAAAGCTCGAGTTTATGACTTTCAATAAAATCTAATAACTTTGAATCATTTATCCCATATTCGAATATATTACCTTTAGTTAATACCCCTTTTGATTCTTTCATAAGCTTTATGACTCTACTTTTTTCATCCAAAATAATAGGAGACTCCAACTCATCTGAACTGGTTTGAGAGGCATCCAAATAGTAAGTTTTTTGTTTATTGTCGTACAAAAAAAGTGCAACAAAACTCATATACCATTTTGAGTCCATTGCATCCAAAATAATATCAACTAAATTTTGCAAATTTAATACAGTTAGTATTTTATTTGAAAATTTGTTTGCAACATTAAAGTTATCTATATCTGCATTAAATATTTTATTCTCAAAAAATAATTCAATTTTACTTTTCAAAGGTAAAAATATAATCGAAATAAGTACAGACATTACAAAACGTGCAAAAATTGAATTATACCCGGCAAGGTTTTGAAGTACATGTTCGAAAACATAAATTCCAGAGAAAAATATTGAAGTAATAATTACCACAATAGATCCATAAACAGTGCTTTTTTTAAGAATATATCTAAAATTAAATAAATTTAGATTATATGCCCAATAGTACAAAAAGATAATATTATTTATCCCGACAAAATAAAAAAGTACTTTATAATTATTTGTATTAACATACGGCATAAAAATAAAACACAAATAATACAACCCACCTAAATAAACACAACTAAACAGAACACTCATACTTATATCTGTTTTCTCTACATACCAAAAATATATTTCATACAAAAAGAAAAGAGACACAAGAAAAACAAATTCCGAATAAACAATAAAAAGATTTGTATAGTTTATTGAAACAATACCCGAATCAAATGAAAGAAAATTTTTATCAAACACAATAAATGTTGTAAATATCATGCTTACTAAAAAAATTACTGATTTTATTTTGGTATTGATATCCAGACGTTTAGAAATTTTTGAAGCAAAAAGATAAAAACTAAAAATTAGACAGGAATACACATACAAAAAAGAATAAAATAAAAATGATTTATTATAAACATGGATAGAAATTATATTGACAAGCCATATCGCTGCAAAAAAACCAATCAATAAAAGTGGGAAAATATATTTTGATCTGTTTTTTTCAACAGCTTGGCTCGGAGAGAATAGTTTTGATAAAAGGTTTTTAAAAAGCCCTAGAAACACTATTTTAAATTTTCTTAAAAATGTACCTTTTTTCATATTGAAAGATACTCATCTATATAGATTAAAGATTACAATGCCGTGCATACATTATTATTTAGAATATTCGAATTATAACTAATTATATTTTTCAGTACAAGGATAAATGTTTTGAATACGTCTAGGATTTAGAAGGAAATAGACTTGTTAAGCTGCCATATAAATTTGTTAGTTTTTACTTAATCATTACAAGCAGCATCTTGAATTTTTCTTTAGCTTTTAGGGAATGAGGTTTATTGGCAGGCATTATAATCAGCTCACCATCTTTAACTTCATATAACTTACTGTCAATCATGATATTTGCAGTTCCGTCGACAATTTTCACTAATGCATCAAATGGAGCAGTATGCTCACTTAATCCTTGACCTGCATCAAATGCAAAAACAGTTACAGTACCGGTTGGTTTATTAACCAACGTACGACTTACAACTGATCCTTCCTGATAATTTACACTTTCTTTTATATTAATAATTTTCTCTGTCATAATATTTTTATTTTGCATATTATTTGTTAACTTGTACATTAATATTTTCCCAATGCATTCTTTCTGACTTGATCCTCTGCCATATCTAAAATATCTTCTATCAATATATTTAATTTTTTATTTTGTTCGTTTTGCAGCGCTATCCGCTTATTTTTCGACTGAACTCTTGGCTTATCAACTTCAAGCTGTTCCGTCCGAATCTGTTCTTTTAGTGAAATTGCAAAATAGCTTCTTAGTTTACTACGTTCACTTCTACTAAGTGATGTCTTGTTCCCTGTTTGTATTTCAAAAAATATATCTTCTGCTCCAGCCGGACTTCCAACTGAATCAATTAGTTTATCTTCCCAAACCGATCCTGAATATGTATTGGTATTTTTGTTGCGAGCTTGTACAAGCACCGTATCTTTTGTTTTTTCAAATATTGAAGTAACCAGTCTTAAAGCCTTGCTCTGCGCACTATTATATTCATTTACACCAAAAATATATAAGCCTATAAACGCTGTAATTACTGCCGCTGCCAATACTATCGACGCTATTATCATTCTTCTGAATCTTCTTTTTCTTATTTTACTTATTTTCCACCACTCTAAAAAAAAGCCATGCCCTTTTGGGCATTCAGAAATCAAATATCGTTCTCTAAATACTTTTTTAACCAGAGTTGTATTTTCTTTACAAATCGGACACTTGTAATGCTCACTTTTGGGAATATAACTTTCATCATGAAATTTTCTTTTTATTCTTGTAGCAAACACACTGCTGTTTACTTTTAATATATCTTCAATATCATTTTTTTTTGTAAACCACACTCCTTTACAAATATTACAAACACCAAAAACATGACCATTTGCACTTTTTCTTTGCAATAAACCAATGCATTCATTATCCGGGCATTTCATATTTTTTCTCCATAAATAGGTTTTTGCTGTTTACAATAATAATTAATCAGATGGCTATGTGGATTTCACGAACGGAATGCGAAAATTTTGCGAAAATAAATGTAATATTATTTTTTTGAATGGTATAGGCAGATACTATCTTTCATCCTACATAGACTGGGAACATATGCGAGATGATTATTACTAGTAGTTTTGGCGAAATAATATAGAAGCTGGAATTTAGAATATAAAATCTAGGAGAGAATGATAAAAAAAATCAGTTCATTTTTATTCAAGAAGAAACCACTTGCTCATCATCTGAAACTCGCCCATCCAAAAGATGAACTTTGCGGCTTAAATACTTTATTACCTTTTCATCATGTGTTGCAAAAATAAAAGTTGTATCCAACTCTTGATTAAGCTTTCGCATAATATCAAGAATATTATATGAATTATCCATATCCAAGTTTGCAGTAGGCTCATCTGCAAGTATCAACTTTGGCTTTTTTACAATTGCGCGCGCTATTGCAGTTCTTTGCGCTTCACCACCTGAAAGCTGAAAAGGTCTGGAATCTTTTTTATCCAAAATCCCAACATGATTTAGAGCACTAAGAACCTTATCCCTACGTTGATTGTCAGAGAAATTTTGAAGTAAAAGTGGGAATTCTACATTTTCATAAACAGTATAAACAGGTAAAAGATTGTAAGTTTGAAAAATAAAACCCATATGCTGATTTCTAAGTTTTGCTGATTCCATATGTGATAGAGTTTCGATTTTACAATCCAATACAGTTGCACTTCCGAAAGAAGGCACATCCAGTGCGCCAATAATATTCAAAAGTGTAGTTTTTCCTGAACCACTCGGACCTATAATTCCCGTAAACTCGCCTTTATTAAACTCCAAACTCACTTCATGTAATGCTGTAAAAAAATTCCCGCCGATTGGATAATTCTTTGTAACTTTTTTAATCTCAATAAATGCCACAATAGCCTCCCAGTAAACCTTGTATTATTTGAATAATCCCAAATACTCCTCGTATCCTTCTGTTTCCATTTGGTCTTTTGGGACAAATCGAAGTGCTGCAGAATTCACACAATATCGAATACCTGACGGAGAGCTTTTTTCTTTAAACACATGTCCCAAATGAGAATCAGCTTGCTTACTACGAACTTCGGTTCTAACCATAAAAAACTTTCGATCTTTCTTTTCAATCTAAATCCTCAATAGAAAGCGCCATTTCTTACAAAAAATTATAACCAATAAAGTTTTGATTTCCAATTTATTTATTCAAAAAAAAAGCAAAAAATACTAGACTAGTACATTCTTTAAAATTTATCTCAGGATTTAATAATATGCTTTATAAAATATTTTATAACCCCATAGTAAGCGGTATGCGCAGCAAAAATAATGCACTCACTAAACTTACAAAGCAACTAACCAAACACAAAATCCAATTTGAAGTCGTTGCCACAACAATTGACAATACAGATGAAAAGGAACTAATTAAAAATATCAAAAAGTTTAAAGCAATAATCGTTCTCGGTGGTGATGGAACATTAAACAAAACTCTAACATATCTCATAAAAAACAAAGTATCTATCCCCATAGGTTTATTGCCTTGCGGCACTGCAAATGTTTTTGCAATCGAAAAGAAAATCCCATTCAAAATAAATGCAGCTCTTAAAGTTATATTAAATCATAATGTAAAACTACTAGATATAGGACGAGCAGCAAACAGACGCAAGATTTATTATTTTTTATTAATGGCAGGAATTGGTTTTGACGCAAAAGCTGTGTTTGATGTAAACCCAAAAATCAAAAAATATACAAAAAAACTAGCATACATTTTGGCAGGTTTAAAGAATTTCATAAAAAGACCTCAAAAAATTGAGGTAGAATTGCCCCTTTTAAAAAAGAAATTCCCTACAACATATGTAGTCATAACTAACAGCAGTTATTATGCAGGTAAATTTAAAATTGCACCGGATGCGGATATGGCAGACGGTTTATTTGATATGTGCCTATTTAAAGTTAAATCTAATATCGAATACTTAAAATCCATTCTACATATCGTAAAAAAAACCCATATTACAAAAAACCATATGATGCATATACAAACCGATAAATTCATGATCCGTTCAAAGGATAAACATCCTGTTTACTTCCAACTTGATGGAGAGGCCATAGGAACACTGCCCCTAAGAATAGAAATTCTTCACAAACACTTGCCCTTTTTGCTGCCATAACACTTGAAACTATATATACACCATAATCCTTGAAATTTGTCAATTTCAAGGAGTCCAACTCCTTGAAATTAGCCTTTTTTAAGGATTTTATTGAAATGATTTAGCAAATCTACTAGATCGATTTTGGGAAAAAAGTGCCAATTTTTTTTTCGAACCTGGAAGGAAAAATTTTCGAAAGCTTATTATTGAATTTTAAAATCATACTAAATGTTTTAGCTCTATCTAGATTTATAGAGTGTATTTCATTTGGGAAGAAATTGTTCGCAACTGAATAAACACTACCAATCGACATGAATCCAATCATTACCAAAAGCACCATACCTAAAACCCTATCTGCAGGCTTAAGAAATAATTGTTTAATAAATTTTGATAAAAGCTTGCCTATCATTACTATGATAAATGAGGATATGAAAAAGATTATTGCGAACGAAAATAAACGTGCCCAATCATTTTGCGGGAAAATTTTCATGCCAAACATATAGAATTTTGCAGCTACAATGCTTCCTACAAATATGGATGCAAAAAGAAAAACAACATGGATTGCGCCCAGAAAAAACCCAACACTTGCAAATCCTAAAATTAAAATAAATACAGATACATCAATTATACTCATTTTCAAATCCGTTTAATACTAAACCACTCAAAAGTTTAGGATAAAAGTAAGTTGATTTTTGCGGCATAGTCTCAAGATTGAGTGCCACAGACTCAATCTGCTTTACAGTCGGAGGATTCATCACAAATCCAACGTCAAACTTTTTTGATTTAACCATTTTTAGAGTTTGACCCAAATCTTTTACATATTTCAAATACTTCTGTTCAGCTATATCTTTTTTACTAAATTTTAGGACATCTTCAAATACCAAACTTTCCAAAACTGCAACATCCAACTCACAATAAGCCTTTGAACCTTTTATAATTTTTTTCAAACTATTTTTATCTTTAAGAACCAAAAAATAAATCGATTTGCCATCATATAATGAGAATGAAATATTTCCTTTTGTAAATTCTTTTTTCATTAGAGTATCCATTTTGTTCCGAGCAATTTTCTTTATGTCAAAATATTCTGCAAGTTTTTCCAAAAGTACATTTAACGTCATCTTATTCAAATTCACCAATCTATGTGTCGGAAAAACAGCAAGACCCGGATTTTCCATACTGCACAAAAACATCATTACATAGTCAGATAAACCATTATTTTTGCCTTTCATTTCCTTCGAATAATTTAACGCTGTTTCATATCTGTGGTGACCATCTGCAATAAATAGTTTTTTGTTTGTCATAAGTTTTTGAATACTCATAATAATAGAAGCATCCGAAACTTTCCAAACTCTATTGCGTTCTTTATGGTTATCTACAAAATCTACATGAGGTTTTCGTTTTGCAATCTTCTTAATAATGGTCTCGATTTTTTTGTTTTTATCCTCGTAAAGTGAAAATACCTGTGAAAAATTTGCGCTGCATGCGCGCATGAGATTCAACCGGTCAGCCTTTGGTTTTGACAGTGTACGCTCGTGCGGATAAACAGTTCCTTTAAAAAGAGGCTCTATCTTTACGCCGCAAATAAAACCTGTCCTGGAATATTTTTTACCTTCGAACTTGAAATCCTGACGATAAAAATATAAACAAGGCTCACTATCCTGCTCCAAAATCCCTTTTTTTACCCAATCATGAAAATATTTTGATGCACGAGTATATTTATTGTTCTTCTTGGTATCTTTTTTGGATTCTTTACCCAAAATCAATTTCACGACATTGTTAACGCTTTTTTTATAAAGCTGATTTTGCTCTTTCGGATCAATCACATCATATGGCGGCGCTGTAACATCTTGGATATTTGCCTTTTTTTGATTGTAAGTTATTCCTTTTATTGGTACGATTTTCGCCATTTTTATGCTCCTAAAATAAATTTGTTTTGTATTATATCAGAAAAAATATTGAAACATCTAATAGTTTTATTGAGCAGAAAAAAAACACTTAGTTTTTTTAAAAAAATTGTTTATTATAACAACTTATTGCTCAATTTTTTGGAGGACACATGAATAACACAAAATACAAAGAAACATGGAAAAAATTACAAAAACATTACGAAGAAATTAAAGACATACACTTAAAAGATATTTTTAACGAAGACTCTACCCGTAGTGATAATTTTACTACAGAAGATGTAGGAATACGGCTTGATTACTCAATGAATCACCTAACAAATGAAACCATCAAACTGCTTATTGAACTTGCAGAATCCTCTGACCTCAAAAATGAAATTGAAAAAATGTTTACAGGTGAAAAAATTAATAAAACTGAAAATCGTGCAGTATTGCACACAGCGCTTCGCAATAGGTCAAACACCCCTATCATAGTTAACGGCAAAAATGTAATGGATGATGTTAATAGGGTACTCGATAAAATGGGCGCTCTGTCCGACAAAATCCGCAGCAAAAAATGGCTCGGTCACACCGGCAAACCAATCAAGAATATCGTAAATATCGGCATTGGAGGATCCGACCTGGGACCTGTAATGGCGTGCTATGCACTCAAAGAATACTCTGACCGCTCTCTAAACATCCGATTCGTATCAAATGTTGACAGCACACATTTTTATGAGGAAACTTACGGACTAAATCCCGAAGAAACATTGTTCATCATTGCATCCAAAACATTTACCACTCAAGAGACTATGACAAATGCTGAAACTGCAAAACAATGGGCACTTGCTACACTAAAAGATGAAACAGCAATTGCGAAACATTTCATTGCACTCTCTACAAATGCAAAATCTGTAAGTGAATTTGGGATTGACGCTGAAAACAATATGTTCGAATTCTGGGATTGGGTTGGCGGTAGATATTCATTGTGCAGCGCAATCGGCTTGCCGCTTATGATCAGTATTGGAAAGGAAAATTTCATCAATATGCTCGAAGGATTTCATGCAATGGATAATCATTTCCGAACTACTTCCTTCGACAAAAATATACCTCTGATCTTGGCACTGGTCGGCATCTGGTATAATAATTTCTTTGGCTCTGAAACACATGCAATTCTTCCATACGAACAATACCTCGCACGGTTTGCAGCATATTTCCAGCAAGGTGACATGGAAAGCAATGGCAAAAGCATAAACAAAGACGGATATCCGGTACTTACCCAAACCGGTCCAATCATTTGGGGTGAGCCCGGCACAAACGGACAGCATGCATTTTACCAACTCATTCATCAGGGCACCAAACTCATACCGTGTGACTTCATAGGTTTTGCTGAACCATTGCATAATATATCTGACCATCACGATAAACTAATGGCAAACATGTTCGCACAAACAGAAGCTTTGGCATTCGGCAAAACTTACGAACAAGCATTATTAGAAACAAACGATGAATATCTTGCAAAATTTAAAACATTCGAAGGCAACAAACCAACGAACAAATTGCTCATACAAAAACTCACACCTTTTACACTCGGCTCACTCATCGCAACATACGAACACAAAATCTTCGTACAAGGCATACTCTGGAATATCTTCTCATTCGACCAATGGGGCGTTGAACTTGGCAAAGTGCTCGCAAAAAAGATATTGCCGAAACTATCATCCGACTCCGAGATTTCACACGATTCCTCGACGAACAGTGCAATAAATTGGTATAGGAAAAATAAGTCTTAATGCCTTTATATTGACAACAAAAAACAAATGGAATAAGATACTGATAAATAGAATTTTTATACTAATAAATGAGGGGATAAAAGTTTTAAAAAATATACTAAAAGGAGCTTAGCGAATGTCCCTCAAGCAAACACTCGATAGAAGAGAAAAAAAAATATTTAATAAAAAAAACAATCCACCTTTAAAAGGTGACACTATTGCAAAAACAATTAAAAGAAGAATAGTGTCTAGATATTATGTAAATAATTTTTCTGCACAACTTTCGTCAACACAAAACGAAACTAAAACAACTGGCACGATTATAACTGTCAGTGAAGATGGTATGACAGGTCAATTTAACCATCCTTTAAACCTATTAGAAAGAATTGATATTAAATTAATAACTCCAAAAAAAGAAGAATACCTTTGTAAAGGAAGAATAATGTGGGCAAATTCAATTGATAATAATCAATTTCAATATGGTATTGGTTTTTTAGACACTAACTCCAATAAAGAAGTGGTCCTATTCCTAAAAAATTTTATAAACAAGGAACAAAAAAATCTTCCTCAAAACGAAAGAAGGATTAACAACAGAAGAACAAAAACAAACAACAAATTGAATGACAACAAAAGGAACACTGAGAGAAGGATAAACAAAAGTATATTTAAGAAATGTATCGCTACTTCTAAAGTTGATTACCTTCTAAAAAAAGTCAAAGGTTTTTTTAGAGAAACTTCTACTGCAGCTGCATCAAAGATAGTCACACACGGAAGAGAAATGATAGGCTTTAGCTCTTGTAGTTATCTTGGACTAAATAATGACACTAGAGTCAAAAATCTAATGATAAAATCTATTAAACAATACGGAACAACTACTTGCAGCTCTCCACTAGCCAGTGGCACTATGGATATTCATAATAAATTGACAAAAAAAATTGCTGAGTTTCATAAAACAGAAGACAGCATTTTATATTACATGGGATATTTAGCAAATCAGGGATGCTTAGGTTCTATAGTAAGCAGCCATGATTATATTCTTACTGATGAGAAAAGTCATGCCAGCATAATCGAAGGTTGTTCATTAGCCAATGGAACCTTCTTGACATATAAACATAACAATATGGATGACTTAAAAAAGCAATTAAAAAAACTTCCAGATACTGGGAAACTTATAGTAACTGATGGAGTTTTTAGTATGGATGGAAATGTTGCTAAACTAGACGATATTTATGATTTAGCACAACAATATGATGCCGGAATTATGGTAGACGATGCTCATGGTATAGGCGTCTTGGGAAACAATGGAGGCGGTACAGCTGAACACTTTGGACTTGAAGGTAAAATTGATATCATAATGGGTACATTTAGTAAATCAATGGCTCTAATAGGAGGATATATTACAGGAAAGAAAAGTCTTATTGATTACTTAAAGTGGACAAGTAGAGCTTTTATTTTTAATTTAAGCTTGCCACCCTATATCATCGAACCTGTTTCAAAAATTATTGATATAATTCAAAAAGAACCAAAACTAAGAGAGTGTTTATGGAATAACATTCATTATATGAAGACTGGACTGCGAGATTTAGGATTTGATATTGGAAGTCCAGATGCAGCAATAATACCAATTTGGATCAAAAATAACGAAAAAACATATAAACTAGTTGAAGAACTTGAAAAACAAGGAATCTTTGCAGATACTGCAATTTATCCCATAGTAAAAAAAAAGGAAACCATGATTCGTCTTGTTATTACAGCGGAACACAGTATAGATGATTTAAAAAAAACAATTTCTATTTTTAAAACTGTTGGCAAAAAACATAAGTTGATTCCTTAGTAAATGGAGAAATAATAAATGTATTTAATAATTCTATTCCCAATAGCATTTGTAACTTTTTTTATTTTTGTTGGAATATTTAAAATACGTAAAAATTATTTTTTAAAAAATTATTTTATTTCTTTCAATGTTATAACCTTGATTTGGCTATTAACTAACTTTTTTTGTTTGTATACAGGTGTTGGCTTTTTATGGTTTAAACTAGCCTACGCAACAGGTGCATTAGTACTCTGCACTACCTTTTTACTTATTTTAAGTTTCTCAAAACAAGCAAAATTATCAAATTTCACATTATTAAAAATATATTTAATTGGAGGTTCCTTTTTCACATTATCTCTTTTTGACAACATTTTTTTTAAAGGAAAATCTGAAACTTATACAGATTTATTTCTTGTATATTTTATATCACTCATAGGATTATTATTGTTTTCTTTATATAAAATATATATCGTATCTAAAAATTTTCAAGGAATTAAAAAGTTACAAGCACGTTATATTTTCTTAGGATTATTCACATTTATTTTTGTCAGCTCACTTATGAGCTTTTGGTCACCTCTTCTTTTTGATTTTCCAGAACTAGGAAGATATGACTTTTTTGGACAACTTTTTTTCATAGGTTTTACAGGATATGCAATCATCCAGTATAAACTTTTGGATATTGACCTTGTCTGGCGTTACACTTCCAGCTATTTACTGTACTTTTTTCTTGGTTCATCACTCTTTGTTTCTATTCTTTTTAGTGTCCGAGATTGGTTTTATTCAATCTTAGTAGTCTGTGTCTCATTTGTAGCCTTCTTACCCTTTCTTCATAAATTGATATTGAAATTTGCAAACAACATATTATTAAAAAAATACAATAGGGTTTGGGATGACTTAAACAAACAAGGATATGAAGATGAGGTTTTTGGCACAACGAAAAAATTAATTAGTAAAAGATTAAACAACATCCTAAGGCAGCTAAAATTAGCAAATGGCAGCTTCTTTATATTTAAAGAACAAAGTGATAACTATATTTTATTTGAACATCAGGGTAACCAAGGTTCAAAAAATATGCGGATTAACTCAAGCAATAAAATTATTGAATATTTAAAGTTTACTAAACAACCTCTAATGAAAGATTTAATTGTTAATGATGATAAAACAGATATTTTAAGTACAATGGACGAACTAAATGCTGAAATAGCATTCCCTGTTTTCTTAAGTTTTAAACTAATCGGAATACTCTTCCTTGGTCCAAAAATCACAAATAATATTTTCAACCCAACTGATATTAACGCTATTGTAGGCATCATCAAACGAACCGAACCAAAGTTAAAGCAAACACTTTACCTAGAACAGCAAGAACAATTAATGGAAGCATCCAAGAAAATGAGCGAAATAAAAGAACTCAATAAACTTGCAAAATACATTGTTCACACTTTCATGCGTTCTTTAAATTCTGTGAATGCTTCTATTTATATTTACAATGAAAAAGAAAGTAACTATACAAAAGCTTATGAAAAAGGACTCCTGCAAAACAATAAAGACATTGCATTCAAACATGATGATCACTTTATCAAATATCTAACACAACGAGGATCTCCATTACTTTATAATGATATACATAGATGGGCAGAAGAAACAAGATCAGAAGAACTTAAAAATGTTGCAAAAAAATCTGCCGATATACACGCACAAATAACTATTCCAATGATTTATGAAAAACTTTTAGGGTTTGTTGTATTGGGTGAAAAACGAGTTTTCAAAACATATTCGTACGAAGAAATAAACACCTGCAATATACTTGCTTCAGCTGCATCTACAAATATCCACAACATCATCTTGGCAGAGGAAGCTATGCGTGACCCATTAACAAATTTGTACAATAGAAAACACTTTAGCGCACTTGTAAAAGAAAGCATTCTCAAATCAATTAAAATCCAAAAACCTCTTTCGTTTATCATTATTGACCTTGACCACTTTAAACAATACAATGATGATTTTGGACATCAATATGGTGATACAATTCTTGAAAAATTTTCAAACTATATTGTGCGAAGCATCAGACCCGCTGATATTGCAGTAAGATATGGTGGTGAAGAATTTGTGCTTATCCTACCTAACACAAACAGTGAAGGTGCGCAAGTTTTCTGCAACCGTCTGCAAGCAAGCTTAAAAGACGAACCTGTAATAAGTGACATAACAATGAGTATTGGAATTGGAAGCTTCATACCTGAAAAACGTGAAGAAGACGAAATTTATCCTCTTGATATTGACAGAATGAAGAATCAACTCATAAAAGTAGCAGATGCAGCTGTTTATAAAGCAAAGAAAAATGGAAGAGATCAAATATACGTCGGAGAAGAACTTTTGGAACGAAGTATATTAACAAAGAAGAATGAATATAAAATAAAAATTGCAATAATAATTCCTGACGATATAACTGCTCGCAAAACCAGCCACACACTCCAATTATTAGGATGTGATACACATGTATTTAATACGGGTCGTGATGGTTTAAGATTTATGGATCAATCTAGTCCGGACATAGTTTTGATGTCCCTTGACTTGCCAGATGTAGATGGAGTTGAAATCATCAGACAAATGGCAATAAAATATATCACTACAATAAAAGCTATTCTAGCCACAACCAACAAAGCTCACCTACGCGAAGAAATGCTTGAACTTGGAGTACAAGGATTCTTCCTCGAGCCTCTCAAACCACAAGATATTGAAGCATGGATTAAGTATATTAAAGAGATGATTTAACAAGTTAACACTTGACGTAACTAACACAAACTCTTTCATACGAGGAATTTCAAATGTTACTTTTGGGAATTAAGATTGGCCTTAATTTTTAATTATTATCCGACTTTTATGAGTACCATATCAGTGCCGAATCGTTTGGATAGTTTGTTTTTTAGAAGTATATTTTCTTGGGAGGTTAGTTCAAAATCATTCCGAAGTACTTTTTTGCTGGCTGACCGAGCCAAACTTATGATGTGCGAATCTTGCAAAAGATCGCCTATTCGTAATTCCGGTAGGCCGTGCTGCCTGCCTCCGATAAATTCACCAGGACCGCGAAGCCTTAAATCCTCATCTGCAATCATGAATCCATCATTGTGATTCACAAGCGCTTTCAATCTTCTGACTGCATCCGGAATTTTCACATTGCTTACGAGGAAACACTTTGATTCATGAACCCCTCTCCCCACACGCCCTCTAAGCTGATGGAGCGTGGCAAGTCCAAAACGTTCTGCATGCTCAATAATCATTACTGTTGCATTTGGAACATCAATGCCTACCTCAATAACAGTTGTTGCAACTAATATTTTAATTTTGCCGGATTTAAAATCACTCATTACTTGATTTTTTTCTATAGTAGGAAGCTTTCCATGCAAAAGTCCAATTTCCACACCCGGAAAAACATTCTGCCTCAAATATTCACACATAGCAGTAGCGGCCCTCAGCTCCAACTTATTCTCATCAACTGCCGGATACACAACATATCCCTGCCTGCCTTTTGAAACCTCTTCTTGTAAGGCAGCAAATGCTTGCTTCTGAGATGCTATTTTAGTTGCAATTTTTTTTCTACCCTTTGGGAGTTCCCGTATGGTGGATACATCCAAATCACCATAAACAGTTAATGCAAGTGTACGTGGAATTGGTGTTGCAGTCATGACCAAAACATCGGGCACAAATCCCTTACGTCTCAAGTTCAGCCTCTGATACACTCCAAATCTATGCTGTTCATCAATAATAATAAGTGCAAGATTTTTAAATTTCACGTCATCACTTATAAGTGCGTGTGTTCCAACAATAATATCTATCTCACCATTTTCAAGACGAGCCAAAATATCAGTTTTTTCTTTTTTCTTCATACTTCCAACCAAAAATCCAACTTTTACATCCAAGTCTTTGGTGTATTCTTTTATCGAAAGATAATGCTGCTCTGCCAAAACTTCTGTTGGAGCCATCAAAGCGCCCTGCAATCCATTCTCAATGCCAAGTAAAAGCGCAGAGAGCGCAACAACTGTTTTTCCGGACCCCACATCACCTTGAAGCAATCTATTCATTGGAGCTGCGCATGCCATATCATCAAAAATTTCGTTTATTACGTGCTTTTGGCAGTTGGTAAATTCAAAAGCTAATGATTTTTTGAACGGTGTTAAAAGATTTTTTTTAATTTTATATGTGTGCGATTTTTCTTCTTTTTTCGCAAGCTGTCTTTGTCTAAGCAGCGCACATTCCAAAAGAAAAAACTCGTCGAATACGAGCCGTTTGTAAGCCTGATTCTTTAAATCAATTGAGTCTGGGAAATGTATGTTTCGGATTGCATGTTTTAGAGGCAAAAAATTATGCTCTTGGATTATTTGGTCCGGCAGATGGTCAATCACTTCACTCAGAGCATTTTGCTCCAACACCTGTTTCACGAGCGAACGAACAAACTTATTATCTACATTTTCTGTAAGTGAGTATACAGGAATCACTCGCCCTGTATTCGAAAGATTTTCAGCCGAATCATTTACCTCATACTCAATAACCTTTATGCCTTCCCAATCAACTGTTCCTGTTAAAAATAGTTTTATCCCGCATGCAAGTTGCTTCTTTAAATAGTGAAATACATCGTACTTATAACTTCTACGTCTGAACCAATATGCATTCAACACACCTGTTCCGTCATCAATCGCTGCTTTGAATATCACCATACCCGAACGAGTAGATATAACCTCATTGTGCACGATCTCACCAAAAACTGTTGCAGTCTCCGCAACTGAAATATCATTAATCTTTTGAATCGTGCTGCGATCAATCCATGTTCGTGGAAAATAGTAGAGCAAGTCCTTTACTGACAAAATGCCTAATTTCTCAAGCAACTTGGCACGTTTTGGACCAACACCCTTTAAATATTGTACATGTGTATCGAGTTTGTTCTGCATAATGGTATATTTATAGCAAAAAAATGTACGGTTGTAAAAAATGAGGAGAATAACATCATTTTTAAAGGTACTAAATTCGACCAGTTCACAACTAATTGATAGACAACTATAGCACATATGTGCTTTTAAGGAAGTCTGCTTCTTGTCTTGAACTGTGATTCGTGATTCGTATGATTTTTATGATGAACATGATTTTAGCCATAAGACACAAACATTACTTTCCCTACACCTAAAAAAACCCCGAGGCATATCACCTCGGGGTTTTTAAAATTACATATTTCTTATGAGTTCAGCGATTAATACATTCCGCCGCCACCCATTCCCATGCCGCCCATTCCGCCACCAGGCATTGCAGGCATAGCTGGTTTATCTTTTTCAGGGATGTCAGTAATCATACAGTCGGTTGTAAGCAAAAGTCCTGCGATACTTGCAGCATTTTGCAGTGCAGAACGTGTCACCTTTGCAGGATCAACAATACCAGCTTTAATCATATCAACATATTCACCAGTATCAGCATTCAAGCCTTTTGTTACATCGCCATTCATCAGTTTATCAACAACAACAGCACCTTCGATCCCAGCATTAGCAGAGATTTGTCTAATCGGCTCTTCAAGCGCTCTTTTGATTATATTGATACCTGTTTGCCCATCACGATCTTCAGCTTTTAAACTATCCAATGATTTGATACTTCTAAGCAATACAACTCCGCCACCGGGTACAATCCCTTCTTCCACACCAGCTCTTGTTGCATGCATAGCATCTTCAACCTTAAATTTCTTTGTCTTCATTTCAGTTTCAGTTGCAGCTCCAACATTAATTACAGCCACTCCACCAACTAATTTTGCGAGCCTTTCCTGAAGCTTTTCCTTATCATAGTCAGATGTTGAACTTTCGATTTGCTTTTTGATTTGCGCAATTCTTTCATCAACGTCTTTTTTCTTTCCTGTTCCACCAACTATAGTTGTGTTCTCTTTATCAAGTTTTACTTTTTTTGCAGTACCAAGCATCTCGAGTGTAACTGCATCAAATTTTACACCTACTTCTTCTGAAATTACAGTTCCACTTGTTAGTATTGCAATATCTTCAAGCATTTGTTTTCTGCGATCACCAAAACCCGGTGCCTTTACAGCAGCGCCCTTTAGTGTTCCACGAAGCTTATTAACAACGAGTGTTGCAAGCGCTTCACCTTCTATATCTTCGGCAATAATTAGGAATGGTTTACCTGTTTGAACAACTTTTTCCAAAACCGGCAAAATTTCCTGCATTGAGCTGATTTTTTTGTCAGTAATAATAAGATATGGATCATCAAGTTCAGTTTGCATTCTTTCTGCATCTGTTACGAAATAAGGAGATACATACCCTCTATCAAACTGCATACCTTCAACAACTTCAAGTGTTGTTTCTGCAGATTTTCCTTCTTCAACTGTAATAACTCCATCTTTTCCAACTTTATCCATAGCATCTGCAATCAAATTACCAATCTCTTTATCGTTTGCAGAAATAGATGCAATCTGTGAAATCTCTTCCTTTGTTTGAACTTGTTTGCTGGCTTTTTGGATTTCTTCAACAACAACAGCAACTGCCTTATCCATCCCTTTTTTAACATGCAAAGCATTTGCACCTGCTGCAACATTTTTCAAACCTTCTGTAACAATTGATTGTGCAAGTACTGTAGCAGTTGTAGTTCCATCACCTGCAACATCATTTGTTTTTGATGACACTTCTTTTACAAGCTGTGCTCCCATATTTTCAAATGGGTCTTCAAGATCAATTTCCTTTGCAATTGTAACACCGTCATTTGTGATTGTCGGTGAACCAAATTTCTTATCAAGCACAACAAATCGGCCTTTTGGTCCAAGTGTAACTTTAACAGCATTTGCCAATAAATCCACACCCCTTTTTATAGAATCTCTTACCTCATCAGTATATTTAATTTGTTTAGCCATTTCTTCCTCCTGTAAATAATTTAAAATTAAGAATTATCCGATTATTGCAATGACATCGTCTTGGCTAACAATCATAAAATCTTCTCCATTAACCTTGACTTCTTTGCCTGCATATTTTTCATACATAACTTTATCACCAACTTTAATTTCCATTGGGATAATGCTGCCAGCTTCATTTTTTTTGCCTGCACCCACTGCAACAATTTCGCCTTCATTTGGTTTTTGTTTCGCAGTATCAGGAATAATGATACCACTTTTAGTTTTTTCTTCTCCTTTTCCCACCTTTACAATAACTCTGTCACCTAGAGGTTTTAAATTCATATTTCCCTCCTCCTTTTTAAAATTTTTATTAGCACTCTGGCTATTTGAGTGCTAATTATATTTAAAACCATTTTTTATGTCAATATTTTTTTTATCGTCGAGGAAATGTATAAAATAATGGCTGCTTTAGCAGTCTTGAGGTTTGAGTGCTAATTTACTAGGCTTTTAGCAATTTAGCGATTTCTTTTGGGAATATATGCAAATTAATAACATCTCGATCTTTTGTTATTAAACCTATTTATTGTTTTTGTATACCTTTTATTCTCTTATAAATCGCATCTGACGACAATCCACACGCATCTCTAACAACTTCCTGATTCCCATGTTTTACAAATTCATCAGGCAAACCAATGTTATATACAGGCAGGTCCACTTGCTCACTTATTGCGCTTCCAAACCCACCAATAATTGTATTTTCTTCCACTGTTATTATTTTTTTATAATTTTTAATTTTCCCAACAAGCTTATTAATCGGCTTTGCAAAACGAGCATTAACCAGAGCGCATTGAATGCCTTGGTTCTTTAGTTTTAAAACAGCTTCTTTTGCAGCTTCAACCATGCTGCCAATTGAAACAACAGCAATCTCACCCTTTTTTTCAATAACTTCCGGCTCACCGATTTTAATTTCAGGGATATCAGCTGTAAATAGCTCCAAACCAATCCCTTTTCCACGAGGATATCTAATAGCAACAGGTCCATTATATGAAACAGCTGTTTTCAGCATCATCTGAAGTTCCTTCTCATTAGATGGAGCCATGACAACAAGATTTGGGATTAATCTAAGGTAAGACAAATCAAACTGACCATTGTGCGTTGCACCATCCTCTCCGACAATTCCTGCTCGATCAAGTGCAAATATAACCGGCAAATTTTGCAGACACACATCGTGAATAATATTATCGTACGCTCTATGCATAAATGTCGAATATATCGCGCACACAGGTTTCATGCCATTAGCCGCGAGACCTGCTGCAAATGTTACTGCATGTCCTTCTGCAATGCCTACATCAAAATATCTGTCCGGAAATTTTTCAGCAAATTTATCAACCCCTGTACCAACCGACATAGCAGCTGTTATAACTACAACTTGTTTATCTTCCTCTGCAATTTTTATTAATGTATCACCAAAAACCTGCGTATATGTTGGGACCTTATCATCGGACTTTATAACCTCGCCTGTTTCCGCATCAAACTTTCCAACACCATGAAATAATTCCGGCCTTTCTTCTGCAAATTTACAACCTTTACCTTTTTTTGTAATGATATGCAAAAGAACAGAACCTTTTAAATTTTTTATATTCTTGAATATATCAATCAATCCCATTATATCGTGTCCATCAATAGGACCCAAATAACAAAATCCCATTTCTTCGAACATCATACCGGGTGTTAAAAGCGTTTTCACACGTTTAGCGATCCTCATAATTGTTTCACCTGCAATTTTGAATCTTTTACTTATCTTTTCAATCCGCTGCTCAACACTTACAACGAGGTCACCAGACATTGCCTTAGTCAGATATTTCCCAATTGCACCAACTCGCTTTGATATAAACATCTCATTATCATTCAAAACAACAATTAAATCTTTTCCCAAATGACCTGCATTATTGAGCCCTTCGAATGCTAATCCACCAGTCATTGCGCCATCACCTATGACTGCAATCACTTTCGAATCCTCGCGTTTCAAGTCCCTTGCGCTTGCGATCCCCAATGCGCTTGATATTGATGTCGACGAATGTCCGGTCCCAAATGCATCGTATTTACTTTCGCTCATATTCGGGAACCCGCTTATACCTTTCCATTGCCTAAGTGTGTGGAACTTGCCAGATCGACCTGTCAGAATCTTGTGCGCATATGCCTGGTGCCCCACATCCCATACAATCTTATCCTTTTCAAGATCAAACACATAGTTCAGTGCCATAGTAAGTTCAACTACGCCTAACGATCCTGCAAGATGTCCGCCATTTTTCGAAACCACGTCAATTATAAGCTTGCGAATTTGGGCAGCAAGTTCCGGGAACTTTTCAATATTTAAGTTTTTGATATCATTTGGATTTTTTATGGAATCTAATAAACCATTCATATATTTAACCTCAAAAAAAATAAAGGTAGGAGAAATTTACGCCATATAGGACTTGAACCTATAACCTACTGATTAAGAGTCAGTTGCTCTACCAATTGAGCTAATGGCGCGAAACAAATTAACACTTGACGTGACTAACACAAACTCTTTCATACGAGAAATCTCAATCGTTCCTGCGTCACTTAAACAAATGTTACTTTTATGTTTTTTTCAAATTCTACAATTAATTAAAAATTACGCCCGGTGCGACTCGAACGCACGACCTGCGGATTCGAAGTCCGACGCTCTATCCAACTGAGCTACGGGCGCATAGATAATGAAAATTTATTTTTCAAAAAACGAATAACGTATATTATTTTTCTTTTATTTCTAGTTTTGCCAATGCTTTTTTTGCAAGCAACTCTCCAAACAATTCAGGATTTTCTTCCATAGTTACTTCTTTTTTTTGTGTATTTGGATAATAATAATCTTTGTATTGTTTTATAGTTCTAAATTCTTTAACTTTGTTCTGATATTTTTCATTCAATATCGGTATAATATAAAAATTAAAGTTAAAAATCCAGAGCCAATTATAATAGTACATTTATTTTCGGACCCTTATTGAACCAGCATGATGTTTCATGCCTTCTAAGTCTGCGAATTTTGCAGCATCAAGGCATTTTTTCTTTAGATAATTATGATCCACTTCCATAACCGCGATACGCTTAAGGAATGTATGAACCGAAAGACCGGAACTGAATCGCGCACAACCTGCAGTCGGCAAAGAGTGACTTGGACCGAGCCAGTAATCGCCCAATGCAACAGGCGTATTCTTTCCTACAAAAATCGCACCTGCCGAATAAATTTTACTTAATATTTTCGATGAAGCTTTAACAACTAATTCCAAATGTTCAGGCGCAATTTCATTCGCTTTTTTTACGCCTTCATCAATATTTTTCACGTTTATGCATTTAACACGACCTTTCAATTCCTCATCCAGTTTTGCTCTAACTTTATAAATCAGGGATTTTGAATCTGTAATCAAATATGCAATTGCCTCGGGATCATGTTCAGCCTGTGCGCCTAAATCCTCTACAATATAATCCGTATTTGCAGTACTGTCCGCCAACACAACAACTTCACTCGGACCTGCCAAACTATCGATCCCCACGTCGCCATACACCATGCGTTTTGCCTGCGTTACATAAGCATTCCCAGGTCCAACAATGATATCAACCTTTGGAATGGTTTGCGTACCATAAGCCATAGCAGCAATTGCCTGTGCACCACCTACTGCATACACTTTCTCCACACCTGCAATATACATACTTGCCTTAACTACATCATTCAAATTTTTGTAAGGAGTGCAAACAACTATATCCTTAACTCCGGCAGCCATAGCAGGACATACATTTGCAAATACTGACGATGGATATGGATATCGTCCACCGGGTATGTATACACCAACTCTTTCAATTGGTTCAATCTTTTCTTTTATTGTGCTTCCTTTTTTATTGATAACTAAAGACTTAATACTTTTTCTCTGTAATTTATGATAATCCAAAATATTTTTATGTGCAGTTTCTAATATCTTCAAAGTTTCTTTATCTATTTTTGCAAATGCCCTTTTACATTCTGCACGTATGACTACTAAATTTTTGGGACTTAAACTAATTTTGTCGAATTTTTTTGTCAATATAATAACTGCTTTATCCTTGTTTTTTTTAACATTTTCAATGATTGCTTTCACATTTTTTATAATATTTTTATCCATATTTACACCTTCAATTCCATTTTACCATGTATTTTTGGAATTTTTGCTTCCAAAAATACTATTTTTACCGCTATCTTAGCATATTTACAAATGCCTCAATTCTTGTTTTTGCACGTCTGGATAATTTACCCGGTCTATCCTCTTCCAATGTTAAAACTGGCACATCCAGTTTTTTTCGAATGAGAACATCGTCCAATGCTTTATAACAAAAACTTTGCACATAATGAATTATGCCCCTAATGTTTCGTTTCTTTATTTGATTTTCAATATCCCGGAGCCTAAAACCTATCTCATATGGATAAGTATACTCCAGAAACTGCTTAATATAAATATCTTTAAAATTTGTTTTTGTAATTTTCTTACTTTTTAAATATGGAAATGTAAACTGTCTTGCTGACTCATGCAGCACAATTCGCGCACCAGATGAATCAATAAACTGAAATATATCACTAACTATCGATGGGACCCCTATAAAGCCGAGCTCAACTCTATAATCATCTACTTGCCTCTTTTTGTTTATGCCTACATCTAACTTCTTTTCAAACTTTTTGTAGTCTCCCTCAAAATCAGTACTTGCAACCTGAAAATAGTGCGAATCAAAGCTAGAGATATTTCTATCATTATCCATTTTATAAATCTTTTCACGAACAGCTTGCATATCTCTCGCGGTCTGACACAGCTTTATCCACGAAACTTTGAATACTTTCATTAGCTTTTCAATCTCTTGTTCCATTGACTTTTTGTTCCTGTCAATCGGATAACAAAAAGGGATTATCTCCACTCCTTCATAGCCTAGAAGCTCACAAAG
Organism: bacterium; assembly: GCA_042566505.1. Taxonomy (GTDB): domain Bacteria; phylum RUG730; class RUG730; order JBDRED01; family JBHPKP01; genus JBHPKP01. The sequence goes on from JBHPKP010000001.1 coordinate 45,364, forward strand.
ACCTTTTGAATTTGTACAATCACCTTGAAAAACACTAACAACTTTTTTCATCTTATGTTTCTTAACAGCACTATAAATACCTTTTATCCAGCAGCAATAAGTCCTCGGAAGACCTTCAAGTTCTGCAAAGTCTATATACTTGTTAGGATTTTTTTGAGATATAAAAATATTATTTAAATCAAGCGGGATATTACCGGACGCAAAAAGAATTTCAACCGGTATTGTTGATGTAAAACCTATTTTCATTGCATTCCTATCACAAAATGTATTTAGAATAATTTGTTTTTATCCATTTAGTAACCAATTTTACAAATTTTTCTGTTTCTTCTATTAATTCCTCAACTTCAGTCTCCGAAACACCCCATGCATGAGTATAATCGATAATATTTCTTTTGTTTCGACAAGAATCAAAATAGTCAGCTAGATCAATATACTCTTTTCCCATAATTTCTTTCATTGCTTGAAAAACTGTAGAATGATGTCCTACACCTTTTGTTTTGTATCCGACACAATATAATAATACTGTAGCTGTTTGTAATGCTGCATTATATGCAGTTGCAAGTCTTCTATCTTCTGATATAGCTTCAACTTTTGAATCTTTAATGTCTCTTTTAATTAGTTCCAATAAACTAATCACTTCATCTTTTGATGTAGAATGAGGAATTAATCTACCTTGGTTTAACAATATTTTTAAAGTCATCTTCATTTCCTATAATAAAAATCTTTTTTGTTTTAAGTATGCTTAAAACAAAGTGATTTTTTTTACGTATCTTTTCTCTAAATTCTTTTTTAGTAAATACAACATAATTTATTTCACGTGCTAATTCTTTTTGAGGCTTTGATAATATTTTTGAAATCTGTCTAGATGTTACAGTGCCAATTACAAAAATATCTATATCACTTGATTTTTGTATGGCTCCTTTTGCATATGAACCATAAACAAACACTACTTCAATATCTTGTGTTTTTTTAAGGTGATTTTTTAATTCTTCGGCAATCCCTGCACTTTTTATAAATATATTTTTTAAATCTTCATAAATAATAAAAGATTCATTAACTCTATAATAAACACTTTTACCTTGTATTGATTTTGATAAGAATCCTATTTCCTCAAGTTTTTTAACCTCTCTTTGTACAGAACGAATACTTTCGTTTGTGAGAGACGAAATCTCTCTTTGGTAAAAGCTGCCTTTAGGATTTAATAGTAAAAGTTTTAATATATTTACACGTGCTTTTGATGAGAATAAGGTTTGCAGCATTTTTCATACTCCTGACTACAATTTGTAGTCAATTGTATACAATTTGTAGTCAATCGTCAAGATGATTCTTTTCAACAAAAAAGGACGCAAAGAATAATCCTTGCGCCCTAATTTATGAAGCAATTAACTTAAAGTTAGATTTTTGAAATCTCTGCCTTCAAGCTTTGCAATTCTTCTTCCAATTCTTTTGGCAATCTATCACCAAATTTATTGTAGAATTCTTCGATTGAAGCTATTTCTTTTAGCCAGCCGTCTTTATCAATTTCCGAAAGTTTTTTCATAACTTCTATTGAAACATCAAGTCCGGAAACATCAATTCCATGTTCCTTTGGAATTATGCCAATCGGAGTTTTATTTCCAATATCTTTGCCTTCAACTCTTTCTGTAACATATTTAAGAATTCGGCTATTTTCTCCATAACCCGGCCACATGAATTTTCCATTTTCATCTTTTCTGAACCAGTTAACAAAGAAAATCTTTGGCGCTTTATCACCAAGCTTTTTACCCATATTTATCCAATGCTTGAAATAATCACCCATGTTGTATCCGCAGAATGGAAGCATTGCAAACGGGTCACGTCTTACAACACCAACTGCTCCAATATTTGCAGCTGTTGTTTCAGAACCTGTTGCAGAACCCATAAATACACCATGTATCCAGTTGATTGCTTCATTTACTAATGGAACAGTTCCTGCACGTCTACCACCAAAAAGGATTGCAGAAATCGGAACACCATTTGGGTTTTCCCAATTAGGATCAATTACAGGACATTGACTTGCAGGTGCAGTAAATCTTGCATTTGGATGAGCGCCTTTTCGTCCACTTTCCGGTGTCCATTCATTACCTTCCCAGTCTATACCTTTTTTTGGAGGATCAATTCCCATATCTTCCCACCAAACATCATTATCTTCAGTTAACACAACATTTGTAAAAATACTGTTTCTATCGATACTTTTCATTGCATTCGGGTTTGTTTCCATTGATGTACCGGGTGCTACTCCAAAGAAACCCGCTTCCGGATTTACAGCATACAATTTGCCATTTTCACCGATTCTCATCCATGCAATATCATCACCAATACATTTTACAGTCCAACCCGGAATAGTTGGTTCCATCATTGCCAGGTTAGTTTTTCCACATGCACTTGGGAATGCAGCTGCAACATAATATGTTTTTCCTTCAGGACTGGTTAATGCAAGAATAAGCATATGCTCAGCTAACCAACCTTCGTCTCTTGCTTGTGCAGATGCAATTCTTAATGCAAGACACTTTTTACCCAAAAGGGCATTTCCACCATATCCTGATCCATATGACCAAATCATTCTTTCTTCGGGAAAATGTGTAATATATTTTTTTTCGATTGGAGCACAAGGCCATGCAGCATCTTCTTGTCCGTCAGCTAATGGCGCGCCAATAGAATGTATACACGGAATAAATTCGCCATTATCACCCAATTGCTCCAAAACAGCTTTTCCCATTCTGGTCATGATTCTCATATTTACAACAACATATGCAGAATCTGTTATTTCGATCCCTATTTTAGAAATCCGCGAACCAATTGGTCCCATTGAAAATGGAATCACATACATTGTTCTACCCTTCATACAGCCATCATAAAGCTCTGTCATTGTTTTTTTAATTTCGCTAGGATCAATCCAGTTATTAGTTGGACCAGCTTCATCCTGAGTTTTTGAACTAATGTACGTTCTTTTTTCTACACGTGCCACATCACTTGGGTCTGATCTAAAAAGATAGCTGCCCGGTCTTTTGTCTTCGTTTAATTTTGTTGCAGCGCCTTTTGCAACCATTTCATCTAAAAGTCTTTGGTTCTCTTGTTCTGAACCATCAACCCAATAAACCTCGTCCGGTCTACAAAGATCTTTTACCTCTTCTACCCATGTTAAAAGTTTTTTGTTGTTCGTCATTTTAATATCCTCCATGAAATAAATTTAATTTTGATTTTGAATCCGCGAAAGGTTTTACGGATCGTGAAAATTATGGCAAGAGATCTGATTTTGTCGGACCTTTAAGCGATACAATCAAACTGGTAAGTTTTGTATCTTATAAATGTACTCGCTCACACTTTCGAGCGTTAGTATATATAATGTTTTTTCAAAATGCAAGCCTTGTAGTATTAAATTAAGTGAATCAGAATAGCAGACTTGCTCCAAAAATCGTTTGATTTAGCTTCATTATAACAATATCTTCTTCATCTTCAAGATTTCGATCAAAAGTAAATCTATTCATCATAACTCTGGCTTCTGCAAAAACTGACAATACATCACCCAACATCAGCCGCATTCCGGCAAATCCTTTTACCACTAAACCTACTGCTATATCATCCAATTCCTGCTGATATATTCCATCTATATATGACCAAATATATGGAGATGTAACTGTATTTACACTAAAACCCAAACCACCACCAAAATATGGAAATAAAACTTTACTATGGCTTTTAAAAAATAAATCGATTGTAAATAGAAAAGAATTTATATCTAAATAATCATCAACAATAAATGTAAGTCGTTTATCTATTGTATCATTCACCGTATAATTTGTGTCCTGCTGTTCTAAACTGTGTTTCATAGTTGATAATTCAAAATCTAACCCAACATATTTATCATAGAAACCAAATCTAAAACCTCTTGGAGGTGCAGCTTGAACTATCTCTAAATCAGTAAAATTATAATTATCATATAAAACATAATTACTAAAAAGCCCTAATCTAGAAGCACTAACTCCTTGAACTATATTCTCAAATGTCAAATCCATTTTACCGGCTGTGTTGCCTGTAAAGAAATCAAAAAATATTGTAGGTTTCGGACCTTTCCGCGCTGAAACAGGTTTGTGAAAGACAGAAGCAGGTTCTTGAACTTGCTGTTGAACCTGAGGTTGGGTTTGCGGCATGGAAACCATTGAACTTGTGTCTTGATCAGGATACATTAAATAATATGCAAGCCTATCAACAGACTCTGCAAGCTTAGACTCTTGCACCACCTTTGCTCTTTTTGAAACTTTTATTTCAGCTGTTTCTACATCTATAATATTCGCAGTTATATAATAAACACCCATAAGTTTACTCAAACTTCCCATGACCATTTCCTTCACATTCAATATTTTACCGATCTTCGCAACACACTCCTGGTCAGTACAATCTGTTAGTCCCGACACTTGCAGCCCTTGCTCTTGTAAAAGCACTTCCATGTTTTTTCGATCGATAACTTTATACACATTCAGATTCACAAGTGCAGTTCTGAAAAAATCTGCTACAACTACAGCATCCATTTTTGACACATTTTGCGCATCAAAATCTATGACTGCAATGCTCTCCTTAGTTGCCTGCGCGCCTTGTAAGCCCATACTTAAAAATGTTGTTAAAAGCGAAATCATGATAATTTTTTTAATCATCACCTTCTCCTTAAGTTTATTTTATATTCATTATAATAGGCAAAAATAGAATGTTCAATCATTATGTTTTAGTATAAAAATCCAAATAAATATAACGGTATTTTATTAAGATATCCTATCTCAATATTGTCCTGCACTAAATAAGCATTTTTAATATCCGTTATTTGTTTACTGGTTTTTGAATTGCCGCCTAACTCAAATACTATTTTATTATTTACCAAAAAATCTGCTTTTTCATGAGTAGTAACAATTAACCCTTTATTTCTTAATTGATTAACAAAAAAAGTTTCTCTGAGGCTTCCAATATCAAAACTCAAATTAATTGCCCCTGTTATTGCACTTATTAAATTCGTATTTTCAATATAAACTTTTGCAGGTTTTCTAATTAGTTTAAAGCCCTCAGCTTCATACCTCAAATTCATAACCAACCCTGTAGTTTCAAGATAATTTAAATAATTATACACATATTCCTTTGATATTTTTAATTCTCTACTCATTTTATCTATATTTGGAATAAATGGGGATGATGAACTAATAAGCCAAAGAATTTTTTTTAATGTAGGGATATGTGTCTGTTTAACATTGTAGATAGTTCCAATATCTTCGAATAATATTTTTTCAATAACATTGTTTACCCTATTAAAAAAAGCATTTTTACCTTCAAGATAAAACGGATAATATCCTATTCTCAAATATTCTTTAAAATACTTAAAAACCGAAATTTTACTTGCAATATCTTCTGCACACTTTACATGGTTTTTAATTAAGTGCTGAAAATCTATTTTTTCAAAATGACTTTTAGTTTCAAAATTCAAAAACTCTCTAAATGACAATCCTCCAAGCTCATAATAAACAACTCTTCTTGATAAATCATATTTCCCCTTAACAAGACTAAACTGTGAACTACCTGACAAGATTATCTTCTTTTCTTTATAAATATCTATTATATTTTTTACTTCTTGCGCCCAATTCGGATACTTGTGAACTTCATCTATAATTATTGATTCGCCGCCATGCTTAAAGTATTCCTTAGCAATATTATACAGTCCATAATTTATCGTACTAACATGATCCCCTGAAAAATAGAGACACTTTTCCGGATTTCCATCATATTTTTCAATACAATATTGCAAAAGCATAGTGGTCTTGCCAACACCTCTAGAACCAAATATACAAAGAGCTTGTAAATTAAAATCTATCTGTTTATATAGATACCTTTTTGTTTTGTTTGATGTATCTTTTATATGTTTTCTATGCACTGTAAAAAGCTCTTCTAACATTTTAATTTCCTTAAAATTGATATTTTCAATAAGTTTAGTTTACTGTTTTAATTGAATTTAGTCAAGTATAATTTTCTCTTTAATACTTTAATAGGAGTGTGTACTTTTCTATTTGTGATAATTATAGCAAACTGTACTTTACTATTTAAAATATATTGTTCGCCAAAATGCCAAGCAAAACTACTTGCGGGACAGTAATCACCGGAAGCCAAAGCGCTGTTCTTTTGCCAATATTTGACCACAAAAGTCCAATCTCCGTATAGTCCGTTACAACTCCACCCATCAAAAACACAAACGCATTACCAAATGCGCCTGACTGTCTGTATATTTCGAATGCCAGAGGAGATGTGGACTCTGAGCAAACCTCTAGGATAGCAGCAAGACCAAGCGTCACAAAAACGCCAAGAATATTCGGACCCATATAACTTTGGAAAATACCCTGCGGTACATATGCAGCTGACAAACTCGCAAGCCCTATTCCCAATAAAATCCACCACAAAATCATATCACCAAGTGAGATCGCGCCTTTTATTATTCCGACAAATTCTTTTTTCATCTGCTGTTTTGTAAACTTGTAAGCTTTATATCTTTCTTTAAAGTCACCTACTATAGTAAAACTCTCATGCAACTCCACTGTATTTGGATTATGCTCAATAAGTTTTTCCCGGTCAAGAAACTGATAAATCAAACCCGTTATAACAGCTATTGCAATTGCGCACACAACAATAAAAATAGCCTTCATCCCAAAGAAACTGAAAAACAATATCGTCAAAGGAAGATTGGCCCATGGACTAGCAAGCAGAAAACTTATTACAGACGGCACTGACGCACCTTTTTTGTAAAGCTGGATAGCAATCGCCAAAATCCCATGGCTGCATGCGCTCATGGCAAAACCTAAAATTACCGAATAAAAAATTGTACGCTTTTTCTTTTGTGAAAGAATTTTCGAAATATACTCACGAGGAATGAATTCATTTATAACACCACCAACTACTAACCCTAAAATTACAGCAATATAAATTCTCTTAAAATACATCCAAATATTTTCACGAAATGGAATAAGAAATTCAAAATAAAATGACAAAACAATAATCAGTATCAAAATATATGCAATAATAAAAACCTTATGCAAATACCACTTGGCTTCCTTTGCCTCACACACATTACACATTGCAAGTTCTTCATCGGAAATATTATTCTGCTCTATAAATTTTTCCATACAGTGATTTGAACAAAAATAATATTTTTGACCTTTATAATCCAAGTGCAAACCAGTTTTTTCATTTACATCCATACCACAAATAATATCTTTTGCCATTTAATTCTCCCAAATATGTAGAGACGCATTACAATGCGTCTCTACATCAAACAAAACCAAATCTTATTCGCCTTCTAAGATTCGTTCCATTGGCTGCTCACAGCAAACAAGCTCACCACCGCCGACAATTGTCACAACAACTTCATTGCCGCAAACATTGCACTTGTACTTTTCACCTACTTTTTCTGTGTTCATAAACACCTCCTGATATTTTTTAAAGACCCACGAAATACATGTATAATCCCATCATAACCGGGATAGTAAAAAGACTAATAATATAAATATAAAACGTAACCTGCCCAATAAATGCAGAATTTCCACCGAATTTTTCAGAGATTGCTGTAAGCGATGTTGCAGGTGGCATAGCTGCCTGCAACATGATAATAAAACCTAAACTTCTAAAATTCACCGGAAAATTTTTTACAATAAAAAAAGCAATAAGCGGCAATAAAATCAGTTTTACTAAAGCTAATTCAATAACAATTTTAGGACTGATTTTTAGTTTATTCGAAAAGTTTAAACAAATAATACCGCCTAAAATTATCATTGCTAGCGGCACAGTACAAGCCCCTAAAAGCTTCATAGGATTTAACAGTATATTTGGAATGTAACTAGTTAAACCGAAATAAGCTATGAAAAGTGAAGATAGAATTGCAAAAAGCGGTGGATTAAAAATGTCTTTTATATTTTCTTTATTGAATTTTTTTCCGGCAGCTAACATCACACCAAATGATGCCATGAAAGGAATGAATCCCAACAAAAACAAAAATACATAAACAAAATAAGTTTCAGCTTGCTCTTTTGGGAACATAGCTGCAATTAGTGGAATAGGAAGGTAGTTTGCATTATTAAATGTAAACAAACTGATATATTCTCGTTTCTCTGCCAGGTTTTTATTAAATTTAGTTATGATCAAACCAAACATCGAAGCTGCGCACATAAGAAGAATTGCACATATTGGATATATCCACCAAGATGGATATTTTTCCGTAGAGAACCTCGTAACCACACTTGTGAAAATCAAACACGGCAAAGTTACATTTATTACCAATGTACTTAATGTGCTAATACAAACTTTGCCCAACATTTTTCTTTGAACTAAGAAAAAACCTGTTAACCCAAGTAAAAAAATTTCAAGGGTTCCAAGTCCTATAACTTTAAATGATACAAGAAAATTTGACATAAAAAATTACGCCTCTATTTCGAATTGATCTTTTCCAACTCCACAAACCGGACACACCCAATCCTCTGGCAAATCATTGAATAAAGTGCCTGGTTCAATATCTGCAGATGCATCTCCATCAACCGGATTGTAAACATAACCACAAATTTTACAAATGTATTTTTCCATTTTCCACCTCCAATCCTCACTCCGCTTTCTCCCAATCCCCAATCAAGTTGAGGATAACAAAGGAAAGGAGAATTCAGTGAGGATAAATTTTTTATTTCAGAAGTTAGTAACTTGCAACTTTTTAACATGAACTCTTTCATACGAGCCGCAAAAATCGCTCCTGCGTCGCTCAGTTCGTGATAAAAACAACAGTTTTTCAAATTTCTATACAAGTAAATTACCTGTTTTTATAAATGTTGGTGCGCTCGACGGTGACTTTCCTTTTTTTACATGATGATAATATGCATAGGTCATTGGTGAAACATTTTTTAAAATTTCAGCATTTACAATTTTGCCAAAAAACACAGTGTGCGTAACTGCATCCGCACTACCCGAAACCTCCACTTCCAAATAAGCTGCTGAATTTTCCACAACAATTGGCGCACCTGTAACCCCAAGTTTATGTTCCGTACCTTCAAACTTATCAAACTCTCTGCCGCACCTAAATCCAAACTTCCCAATAAATGTCATCGGAGTTTCTTCTTCCAAAATTGATACTGTAAACAATTTACTCTTTTCAATATATTCATGTGTACAATTTTTTTTATTGATACTGATTGCGAGTATTGCCGGATCTGCTGCAACCTGAAAAACAGAATTCGCAATTTGACCATTATATTTATCGTCGGATATTGAACTCACAATATACATTCCATAACTTAATAAATTTAATGCTTCTACGTTCATAAAATCTCTCCCTACTTAAAAACCTTTCTTGTTTCCTTGTACCAAAAAACAAAATCCAAATCCTGAAGCGGTACATTTATCTCTTGTGAAAATTTTAGCATTTTTTCTTCAATCGCAAGATATTTTCTTTCGGTTAATGTTTTTGGTATTTCTTTGATTACACCAAACTTTTTTAAATTTTTTAGAATATGCCGATCAAGTATTGATATTTTTTTTCCTAAACCTATATTTCGCAAATAATGGCTCGCTTCCTTGTACCCTATCCCTTGTATTAGTTTCACCAAATACTTTCTAATTTTCTTAACATCCTTTGATTTCAAGATATCCGGCAAAAGAGTTCCCATCCTCAAAAAATCTCTAGCTTCACAAATGTATCTTGCTTTCTTATTGTGAAACCTCACTTCTTTTAGATGGACTTTAATATCGTCGGGTTGTGCTTTAAAAAGCAACTTTGTCTGAGTTAAATATCGAATAGCTTTGTCTGCATTTACTGCTTTTGATTGTGGAGTACACAAACAAAAACAAAGTTCAGTAAAAAGTTCTTTTGCATCTAATCTTTGTTTTTTTTGTAAAAATTTTTTTAAACGAGTTTTTATTTGTGGTTTGATTTCTTTATAAATATCTAAAATTTCAGAATATTTATGAGTTTGTTTTTGCATGATATTATTTTAAGCCTGTGAGTAAATTCTTAACTTCAGTAAGCTGATCTTCAGATGGCACATAATTAACTCTTATAGGATCTATTACTTTTTCAAATCCCATACCAGATAAAATTTCATCAATCTGTTTCACACTTTGACCACCCCAGCCATATGAACCAAATGCCAGATATTTCCGATCTTTAGGAGCAAGCCCTTTCAGGTATGTTAAGAACGATGCAACCGTTGGCAGCATATTATTATTCAGTGTAGGCGAACCCACACAAATATATTCTGCATCCAAAACCTCAGTCATCGCGTCTGAAATGTGGCTGCTCTTAAGATCAATAAGAACTGCCTTAATATTTTTATCCTCAAATGCATCATAAATCGATTTTGCAATCTTTTCCGTTGAATGCCACATGCTATCATAAACTATAACAGCTTTTCGGACCGTATCGTTATTTGCCCATGCAGTATACCTGGAAACTATCTCACTAATATTTTTTCGCCAAATTATTCCATGGCTTGGTGCAATCATATCAATAGCCAGCCCACCAACTACAGTAAGTGCTTTTTGCACCTGTTGCCCAAACGGCAACACAATATTTGCATAATATTTTGCAGCCTGCTCCATGATGATTCCCAAATCCAATTCATCATCAAATCTTTCATAGCTTGCAATATGCTGACCAAATGCATCGTTTGGAATGAGCAGTTTATCCTCTGGAATATATGTAACCATAGAGTCCGGCCAATGAACCATCGGGATTTGTACGAAATTCAGATTACGTTTGCCAATATTAAATGTAGAACCTGTTGAAACTATTTCTGCATCAAAATCCTGTTTATAGTGAATCTTGAGTCCATCAAGTCCTTTTTGTGATGTAATAATCTTTGCATTTGGGACAAGCTCTAAAAACTCTGGCAGACTGCCTGAATGATCCATCTCAACATGGTTCACAACTACATAATCAATCTTACTCAGATCAATCACACTTTTGATACGCTCGAGCATCTCATCATATTTATAGTCCTTAACCGTATCCACCAAAACTACTTTTTCATCGATAAGTAAATACGAATTGTATGTCGAACCTTTTTGAGTCTTATATCCATGAAACTCTCTCAAATTCCAATCAATTCCGCCAACCCAAAAAATATTATCTTTTATCTCAACTGCCTTCACTATCTTACTCCTTTAAACTGTTACTGCTATTGCATTCTCCCACATACCGTGCACATTACACATTGACAATGCTATCAAACTTTTAAACTTCCCCTTCACAACATGTGTCTTCACATATGGAACTGTATTTTCACCGCCAAGTACAAACCTTGTTAAAAACACTAATTTACCTGTTTCATCTAATCCAAACAAATCTATAAATTGTATATGATGTTCCGGTGTATGTGGATGCAGCACAGTTTCGCCAACCTTTATAACAACACTCACTTCATTACATGTTGAACATGCAGTTACATTTATAAATGGAACATGTTTCTCTTTTCCTTCCTCACTTCCTTTTTTGATCAAGCCTCCAAATTCCATAATGACCCTCCAAGTTTTATATGCTTTCCAATTACTAACAGATGCACACTACCTCATAATAGCTTTGTGGATGCTCACATGCCGGACATTTTTTTGGCGCTTCATTGCCTTTTTGTATATATCCACAGTTTCTACATTTCCATTTCACTTCATGATCTTTTTTGAATACTTCACCCTTTTCAATCTCTGCTAATAGTTTTAAGTAACGTGCTTCATGCTCTCTTTCAACATCTGCAATAAACTTAAAAGTATCTGCAACATCTTTAAAACCCTCTTCGAGCGCTGTATTTGCACCTTCAAGATATAGCTTACCCCATTCTTCATGCTCACCTTCTGCAGCAGCTTTTAAATTCGACTTCGTGTCTAAAATTTTACCGGCAGGATACATTGCAGTTATTTCAACTGCTCCACCTTCTAAATATTTGAAAAACTTTTTTGCATGTTCTTTTTCATTTTCAGCAGTTTCCAAAAATACAGCAGAGATATGCTCATACCCTTCTTTTTTTGCAGCACTTGCAAAATAGGTATATCTATTTCTTGCCTGTGACTCACCTGCAAATGAAGCTAATAAATTCTTTTCTGTTTTTGTTCCTTTTAAACTTTTTGACATTTTTCTCTCCTATAATAAATTCCCCCCTCTTCCATCAGCTTATTGGAGAGGGAGTTAGAATTAGAATGAGGACTATTTCACCTGTAGTAGCGATGGCACAGTAAATACCCTCAGAGCAAGTTCACTATCAAATGCTAAAAGTGCCTGACCTGCATCACCGAATGTATCCAGCTTTTGCAATAAGCCGCTTGCATTTGCTTCTTCTTCAACCTGCTCTTTTATAAACCATTCTAAGAAATTTTCAGTAGCAAAGTCATTCTCAGTTCTTGCCAATGCAGAAAGTGAATGAATCAATCCTGTAACTTTTTGCTCATGCTCAAGTGTGTGTTTAAACAAATTACGGACAGATGTAAAATCATTTTTTGGAGCTTCAATTGCATCCAAAATAACACGCGCACCCTGCTGACTCATGTAATTGTAAAGTATCCTCGCATGCGCAAGCTCTTCCTCAACCTGTACCCCAAACCAGTTTGCAGTTCCCTTCAATCCAATTGATTCTGCATAACTTGCCATTGAAAGATATAGATAACTCGAGAAAATCTCTCGATTAATCTGAAAATTAATACTCGTTGCCATCTTATCACTAATCATTATTCCCCCTATACTCTGTATTCTAAATTACTTTTGTTTCTCTAATTTCAAATCTACTAATTTAGCAGCTACTCCCTCGAGTAAGTTCAATTTATGCTGCATATCTTCTTGCTTTTGAGTGTCCCCGACCAGTTCCAAAATCACCAAACCACTATTCGAGCAATTGTCCAAGACTCCATCGTGAATACCGAGTCTTGTCTTAATTAAGCAACCCCAAGCTGTCAAAATTTTCTGAACCATTACAGCTTCTTCCGATCTTTTGTCGATCAAAATCAACATTAAAGTTTTACCCATTGAACCCTCCTGGTATAATCCTCACTACAAATATTTGTAGATAGAATTATTTATTATTTTTATAATTTAAAAGTTCTTTTAAGCTAGGAAGACAGCTTGCATCCCTCCTTATAGAGCCTTCGGCTACTATTCAAGAAAGACTGTTGCTTCCTACTAAGCTAACTGGGAATATTTATTTAGGATGATATGGGGTTCGGTTGCTACCAAATTACCATTTATTACCCAGGCTATATTGAGTTAGTTCTTGTAGGAATTTCTTCCAAAACTTTTAAAGATCAATTTTAATTTTAGGAGGCAAAAACTATGTTTTATCTTGGCATTGATATTGCTAAATCTTCCGCTCGCTATGTCTTACTCGACAATGACGGCGAAAAAGCTCACAAAGCTTTCACTCTCCGAAACTCTAACGATGATTTTGAGAAACTTCTTAGTTTTCTAAAAAAGTTTAATCTTGATCATCAAAATTTATTAATCGGCATCGAAGCTACTGGCATTTGGTGGGAAAATATTTTTTCCTTTTTAACACAAAACAATTTTAAAATTGTTTTGTTAAATCCTCACCAAACTAAAAAATTCAGAGAAGCTCTCAGATTAAAAGCTAAAACCGACGACATTGATGCCTTTGTTATCGCAGGTCTATTGCGTTCTAATCAATTTTCTGCAAGCTTTATTCCTGAAGAAAATATTCAAACTTTAAGAGAAACCACTAAACTTCGTTATCAACTTATGCAAAATTTAAAAAATTATGAGCGACAAGTTTTTAGTTTACTCGGTCTAATTTTTCCTGAATATGAAAAATCTCCTCTTAAAAATCCTTTTTCTATTTCAGCAATCTCTATTTTTAAAGCTTTTCCAACTGCCAAACATCTAGCAGATGCTAAACCTAAACAAATTGAAAAAATTGTTCGTTCAATAAAAGGCAATACACTTAATATCGATCGTATTCAAGAACTTATTAATATTGCCAAAAAATCTATTTATTCCGGTCGAGCTAAAATTTCTCGTGGCATGAATTTGAATATTTTGCTTGCTCAAATCCAACAACTTTTCAAATCCATTGCTCAACTCGATTCTGAAATTGATTCAATTTTATCGCCAAACAATGACGATGATTTAAATTTTCCCGGTGCCAATCTTTTAACGATTCCAGGAGTTGGACCAAAAACCGTTGCAGCTATTTTATCTGCTGTCGGGATTGATGGAAAAACTTTTAAATCTGTTACACAATTTATTGGCCACATTGGTTTTTATCCACAAATTTATCAATCCGGCGAAACTAAACGTGACAACAAAATTTCTAAACAAGGACCCTCTTATTTACGGCATGCTCTTTATATTTCTGCTGTCGCATGTCTAAGACATAATCCTGAATTTAAAAATTTGTACAACAAAAAATGTTCGCAAGGTAAAAAACCTAAACAAGCTCTAATTTGTGTCGCTAAAAAAATTGCAGAGCTTTGTTTAAGTATGCTTAAAAGCGGTGAAGTTTATCTTCCTCAACGCGTTTTTATGCAAACTTAATTTCTGTACACTTTACTCGTTCTTTGACATGTTTCTATTTTAAAAGAGCAATTTTTTGCTTTACTTCTTATAGGATGTCTTTGTAACGAGAATTTTTTTATTAAATTTAATTTATTCTAAGGGATAAGTGAGATAAGAGCAAGCAAAAATTCATTTACATTCTACTGACGAGAGGATGCTATTGTATTTTTCCCTAGAATTCTCTCAATTCTTACTATCAATTCTTCAGGATAAAAAGGTTTGGTAATATATTCAACTGCACCTTTTTTAAACCCTTGTACTATATCACCTTCCTGATTCTTGGCAGAAAGTATCAAAACAGGGATATTCATTGTAGATTCTGTTTTTTTTATATTTTTCAAAACCTGCATGCCGTCTACTTTTGGCATCATCACATCTAGTATTATTAAAGCCGGAGGTGTACTATTAACAACTTCCAAACCCGATTCTCCATCGAAACTGCACATTACTTCATAACCTTTTTCTTCAAGTTTAGCTTTGACCAAATTGCAAATATCTTCATCATCATCAATAATAGTAATCATATTTGATTTAGTTCTTTTTTTAGATTTTTTATCTTCATACATATTGACATCTGCAATCTCAAAAACACGTTCTTCACTATTAACTTCTTTACTAAACGTTGAGCTGCCAACACTTATTGAAAAGTTTATTTTTTTGCCAGTCTTATCGATAATTGATAATTCATTTTTATTAATACTTTTTAATTTTTTCTCAACAATTGTCGCATTTTCCTTGTCACATTCCGAGAGAATTATTACAAATTCATCACCACCAAACCTTGCAATAATATCACTTTGCCTAAGCTCGCTGTTCAAAATTTGCGCAATTTTCTGGATTGCAAGATCACCTGCAAAATGTCCAAATGTATCATTTATAACCTTCAAGTTGTCCATATCAACAATAAGGAGTGAATAAACTTTTTCATATCTTTTTGCTATATCATTGAAAAGTTTTATTTGTTTCTTAAAATAATCTTTATTGTGCAAACCCGTAAGTCCATCTGTCATTGAGATACATTCATACATTTTTTTCTTCTTAAGAATGGCTTTCACACGCGCCAAAAGCTCTTCTTCCTCGAACGGTTTGGTCATGTAATCGTCAGCACCTAATTCAAGCGCTGCTACTTTATCCTTTACAGCGTCCTTTGCAGTCAAAAATAATACAGGGATACCTTGAGTCATCTCATCTTGATTCAATTTCGCCTTTAGCTCTATTCCATCCAAACCTGGCATATCAATATCCAAAATAGCAATATCAGGCACAATTTGCTTGATCATTTCAAATGCGTTCAATCCATCAGAAGCTTCATATACATTGTACCCATCATCTCTTAACAACTGTTCTAAAACCAATAAAATATCAGGTTCATCATCTGCTATAAGAATCCTACTTTTAACAGGATTTAATTCGCTGCTATTTGAATTCACGAATTTCTCTTTTGTACTTTCTGATTTATTATGGTCTATAGATTGCTGTACTTTTACAATGTACTCTATTAATTTTTCATTTAATTTTTCAATTTTTTGTATATCCTTGTCTTGAGCAGCTTGTTCCATTTCTTGACCGATTCTTGTAATTTCACCTAAACCATACATTCCACCGGAACCACGCATTTTGTGTGCAAGATGCTTAATATTTTCTGTATCACCGACTTTTAAATTTTCATTAATTGTATTGCAGTCCTCGTTTCTATGTTTAATATAGGCTGCAATAAATTTTTCAAGTTTTGGATTGATATGTATTGTTCCTGACTGACTCATATTTTTAATCCTTTAAGATTGCGTATATTTTTGTGCCATTCCCAACAAACCATCCTCTTCAAATGGTTTTGTTAAGAATGCATTCCCACCAGCTTCTGCAACCTTTGTTTCAATATTATCCACACTTGCACTAACAATTACAACCGGAATGTGTTTTAAATCATCATCGGTTTTTATAGCTGCACACACTTCATCACCTGTCATTATTGGTATCTGTATATCAAGAAATACCATGTCCGGTTTTTCACTTCTAACTTTTTCCATAGCTATTTGTCCGTTTTCAGCATGAATCACTTCATAGCCCGCATCTTCGAGCCAATAGATCGCAACATTCGCAATATCCGGTTCATCCTCAACCAATAATATTCTTTTCCTTTCACTCATCTTACATCCTCCTTAAACTGGATTAATTAATTACAAGTTTGCAATGGCAGTGTAAAAATAAATTTGCTTCCTTTTCCAAGTACAGATTCTGCCCATATTTTCCCCTCATGCCCAGCAACTATTTCTCTACATATTGCAAGTCCCAAACCGCTGCTGCCGGGTTTTCTATAGTTCCCGTCAACAATCTGCTGATATTCAGCAAAGATTTTGTCCAAATCTTCATCTTTCATACCCGGACCAGTATCTTCAACGAATACTTTTAAAGCATTTGCTTCTTTAACTGTTCCGACTGTTATACCACCAACTTCAGTAAACTTTTGCGCATTATTCATAAGATTAATTAATACTTGTGTAATCTTGTCAGCATCACAATTAATATCAGAAATATTTTCCTGTAAATCTGTTTTTAAATAAAGTCCTTTAGAGTTCACAGCTACTTCCTGCATTGAAACAGCTTTTTCAATTATTGGATTTATACTTTGCTTTCTATGAAAATACTCCATGTTCCCGGATTCAAGTTTACTAAAATCAAGTACTTCATTTATCAATCTATGTAATCTTTCAACATTATTTTGGGCAACAACCAAAAAATTCCGCATTTTTTCATCCAATTCCAACCCTGCTTTTTTTATCACAATATTAAGATTTCCTTTTATGGAAGTGAGTGGTGTTCTAAGTTCATGAGAAACCATAGAAGTGAATTTGGATTTAGCATCCATTGCATCACGCAGTTTTTCCTCAACGATTTTTCGTTCTTTAACTTCAGTATGGAGTTGTGTAATTGAGGTTGTTGAATTTTGTATGTATCTAACCATCTTGTCGAATGACCTGGAAAGCTGACCAATTTCATCCTTTGCCTTTGTTCCCACTCTGTGCGCAAAATCACCTTTTTCAACTATTTCTGTTCCTTCATGGAGAGCACGTAGTGGTCGTGTAATTGATCGTGCAATGAAAAGCGATATAAAAATTGCTAATAGAATGGACATAAATGATGCTATATTTGCAGTGTTACTTCCCAGTTTACTCATATATGCAATTTTTCTCATGTCTGTATTTATTTGGCTTATATGCTCTGCTTTATCATACTCTAGTTCTTCCAACAAAATTGCAAGTGGCTCATGCAGCGTTTGCTTTGCTTCTTGCACTAATTTATCTAAGGAAATACCCCTTTTTTTCATATCAACTATTGTGCCAATTGCAAGTTCAAATTCCTGCACTTTTCTTTGAACGCTTTGCGCACGAAACTTCTCAATATTCGTCGCATTAACTGCACTTTTGACATGCTCATATGACCTTGCATTTAATTGCTGCAGACTAGCCATTAATTCTTTTTCGGTTACGGCATCTCCATCCAGCATATACTCTTTTGTCAAATGAGCTGTTTTATTCGCAGTCCTAGCCATTTCAACAACTGAAATCCCTTCCGGAATTATTTCTTGCTGCAACTCTACAAACACATTGTTCATCTCTCCAATTTTTAAGTTGATATAATAAAGCGATGCAATTGTTACAAGAATTACAAGCACAAATCCTGCATTTAATCTCGTTCTTACTTTCACCGTGCCTCCTAATTAATATAAAAATTAATTACTTTATTTTTATATATTTCGCACGATTATTGCAAGTAATTAAGTAAAAAAGGAAGAATTGGAAAGGAAAGGAAAAACTATACAAACACCACAAACAAAAAAATTAATTGTCACATAAAACTAAAAAGATATTCAATTTTTAATCTTTATCCCCTTAATTTTTAATTAAATAAATGGTGGAGGTGGCGGGAATTGAACCCGCGTCCAGAAATACGTCAGCAGCAACATCTACAAGCTTAGCTAAAATGTTTATCTCACTGCCAGTCCCACATTTAGCAAAGGAACATCTGACAGCCAGCCGAAAATGTCCATTTTATGTCCGGCACATAAAATGTAAGTCCTCTGCTTTAGACCTTATTCCCATCCGAAGACAAAACGGAAAGGGCCCGCTGCTTAAATTAAGCAGCTATTGCCATAGGCATTACCATTGTTGGCGCAACCTGCGGCATTACGTTGAATACTTTGTTTTCAGCGTTTACTGTTTTAGGCGATTTTTAACGAGTTTATCGACTAACCTCGACCTGCATTACTACCTCTATTATCCCTGTCGAAACCGATCACCCCCATAAGATTGTGATCTGTGTACAGTTCTTTTCAAATAACAATTATGCTTTAAAACCTTTAATGTTTTTCATTTCACGTTCAAGGTCTCGTTTTTTTATTGTTTCACGTTTATCGTACAGTTTTTTTCCTTTTACCAATGCAATCTTCATTTTCGCATATCCGCGTTTATTGAAGAAAATCTCAAGCGGAACAACAGATAATCCTTTTTCTTTTACCTTGCCCATGAGCTTTGAAATCTCACGTTTATGCAAAAGAATCTTTCGAGTCCGCTCAGGCTCGTAATCATCATCTCTTGTTGCATGTGAGTATCTGCTTATATGCATCTTCACTATGAACGCTTCTTCATTCTTGAAACGTACATAACTGTCCTTTAAGTTTGCCTTACCTGCTCTAAGTGATTTCACTTCCTGTCCAATAAGTTGTATGCCAGCTTCGAAATCTTCAACTATAAAATAATCATGATATGCTTTTCTATTTGATGCAACTGCTTTCATTATATTATACCACACTTTTAGTAGCTTTACTATGTCATGCTTTAGTTATTATTTTGCCACATTTTTTAATTTTTGTTTATAATCATCATGTAAAAGCTCGTCAATTAATTTATCAATATCACCATCCAAAAAGCCATTCAAATTATGCTGTGTATATGCAATCCTGTGGTCAGTCACTCGATCCTGTGGGAAATTGTATGTACGAATTTTTTCACTACGGTCACCCGTACCCACCTGCTGCTTTCTGTCAGACGCTATTAAACTGCTCTGCTCATCTTGAATTTTCTGCATGAGCCTTGAACGCAAAATCTTCATTGCCTTATGTTTGTTCTTTAGCTGAGAACGTTCATCTTGGCACGAAACTACAAAACCGGTTGGCAAGTGTGTAATTCGTACAGCAGAATGAGTCGTATTCACACTTTGTCCACCTTTTCCGGAAGAGCAAAATGTATCGATCCGAATATCCTCACTTTTGATTTCCACATCAACATCGTCAGCTTCCGGAAGTACTGCAACTGTTATGGCAGATGTATGAACCCTGCCGCTTGATTCAGTTGTTGGCACTCTTTGAACTCTATGTCCACCACTTTCAAACCTCAAACGATTATAAACCTGCTCCCCATTAATCTGAAATATCACTTCCTTGAAACCGCCAAGTTCAGTTGCATTTGCATCAATCACCTCAAGCTTCCAACCCTTCCGTTCTGTATATCGCGTATACATTCTGAAAAGATCGCCTGCAAAAAGCGCAGCCTCTTCACCACCTGTGCCTGCTCGAATCTCAATGATCGTATTTTTGTCAGCAAAAGGATGCTTTGGAACAAGCATCATCTTCAAAACTTCTCCACATTTTTCTTTTTTCCGAGAAAACTCATCAAGTTCCTCTTGCGCCATTTCCCTAAGCGATTCATCTTTTTCATTTTCAGCCATATGTTTCAAATCTTCTATCTGTTTTAGAATATCTTTATATTCTTTGTATTTATTAACCTTTTCGGAACATTCAGAATGTTCTTTTGTATATTCTTTGAATCTTTTCATATCCTTTATAATTTCAGGATCTGAAATCAATTTTTCTAATTCTTTTAATCTATTCTCGAACAATTCAAATTTCTTAAACATTTACAGGTTCCTCGTTTGTTTCAGATGCTTCTGCAATCACAACTGCATTCAGCGCGTTTATTGCAACTTCTATTTGCTCATTGTCCGGCTCTTTTGTTGTAAGTTTTTGCAAAAACAATCCCGGCCAAAGTAATATTTTTGCCCACTTTTTATGGTGATGTTTACCCAAAAACCTTATCACTTCATAGGACAAACTCGCAACAAGCGGCAAAACCACAAGCCTAACAAGAAATTTATGCAAAAACGTATCAAATTTAAAAACCGAAATAACAAATATGCTCAGCACAATAACAACCAGCATAAAGTTTGTACCGCATCTAGGATGCAGAGTTCCATATTTCTTAACATTTTCAACATTAAGCTCAAGTCCATTTTCATATGCAAAAACTGATTTATGTTCAGCACCATGATACTGAAATACTCTTTGAATATCTTTTAGAAATGAAATCGCAACAACATATATCAAGAAAACCAAGAGCCTCATGATACCGTCAATAGCATTGTAAACAATATAATGTGAACTCTGCTGCCAAAAACCTTTTATTATATTTGCTAAAAATAACGGCAATGCAACAAATAATGCAATCCCGAATGCAAAAGAAGTAATAATCGTAAGCGTAAGCTCCCAATTAATTTTTCCCTCTTTTTTTGGTTTAACCTCTTTCTTTTCATCCTCTTCATAATCTTTCATGTATTCGTCTGCTGAAAAAGATAATGTTTTTACACCCAAAACAATTGTCTCAAAAAGTGCAATAATCCCCCGAATAAATGCCTTATCCAAAAACTTTTTTTTCTGAGTAATGCTCTTAAATGGTTCAAGTTTTGTAATTATTGTTCCATCTTTTTTTCGCAAAGCTATTGAATAATACTTTGGGGAACGCATCATCACCCCTTCTATAACTGCCTGACCACCGATATTAAGTTTCTTTGACATATTTTCACCTCATCTCTCTTTTACCACTACAAAATCTAAATACCTCAACTAGTTCCCCCCTCTCACAAGTTTGGGAGAAGGACGAGGTACGGGTAAGGTAAATGAACCCACCTCATAAAGATAAAAAAAAATGGCAGCCCCTTTTATGTGGAACTGCCATAGGAAATTTAAACATTTATAGCTATTCAGCTTTTTTCTTTTTTGCAGGTGCTTTCTTTTTTGTTGTTCTTGCAAGCTTTCTAGCTGTTTGTTTTGTAACCTTTCTAACTGTTTTACCTTCGGTCTTTTTGTATTTCTTTGCAAATCTATCAACTCGACCGGCTGTATCAATAAGTTTCTGAGTTCCTGTATAAAATGGATGGCATGCTGAACAAATTTCTACTCTCACATTCTCTTGTGTAGACATAATCTTGAACACCTTGCCGCATGCACATGTAGCAGTTGTCTCAATATATTTTGGATGTATTTCTTTTTTCATTATCTTACTCCTGAAAATTTAGAATTTTAAAAAGTATTATACTATTTTGAATTTAGGATTGTCAATTGTAATATTAGGATTTTTATTTAGGGGCAGGTAAATCTTGCAGAACCACTTGATCATCGAGCTGAGGCTCACCAAATGGATACCCGGGCTTTGCCGTTCTACATTGGAATTTACTTTTATCAAGTTTGCTATGTTTTAATACAAGAGGTTTTTCTGTTTTTGTTTGTGTCATTATACTACTGTCTTTGCAGGCATATACAGATAAAAAAATAAAAAGACTGAAAAGAATTTTGAGCATATTTTTATTATTTAACATATACAATCACTTTTCGTCAGTCTCTACAGACAGACATCCTTAGATAGGTAATTTTTGACATAGTCAGCTACTGCATTTTCCAGAGTAAATAAATCCCCTGTGCACTCAGCTTCTTGAATTTTCGAAGTGTCAGCTTTTGTATGATATTGGTACTTTTCTTTGAGATAATCCGGCATGTCAACATATTCAATCTTTGGTTTCATGTCCATTGCCTTGAATATGCATTCAGCAAGCTTATTCCATGTATTGGCTCTCCCACTACCAATATTAAAAATCCCCGATACATTTTTTTTACTCATAAAAGATACAGTCATTTTTACAGCATCTTTTACATACAAGAAATCACGCATTTGTTCACCGTATTTATATTCACTTTTGTATGATTTGAAAAGTTTCAGTTTCCCGGTTTCTTTTATCTGACAATAAGCTTTATTAACGAGACTTCGCATATCACCCTTATGATATTCATTCGGACCATACACATTAAAATATTTTAAGCCCACGATTTTATCCAAATATCCTTTTTTTTGCGCCCACAAATCAAACAAATGTTTTGAATAGCCATACATATTTAAAGGTTTCAGATTGTCGATAGAGCTATCTGAATACCCCAAACTTCCATCGCCATATGTTGCAGCGCTTGAAGCATAAATAAATCTGATGTTGTTTTTGACCGAGTATTCTGCAAGTTTCTTTGTGTATTCAAAATTATTTTCAATCAGATATGTTGCATCATATTCCTGGGTATTTGAACATGCACCCATATGGAAAATTGTATCTATCTTTTTAAAATCACCCTTTAAGAGTTTCTCGAGAAATTCGCCTTTTTCATAGTAATCTGCAAATTTTCGATTTACTAAATTCTTCCATTTCTCGGAATCTCCAAGATGATCAACAACAATAATATCATCAATACCTCTATTATTTAGTTCCCAAACTATTGCACTACCTATTAAACCAGCGCCACCTGTAACAACTATCATATTATCTCCAATTACTATTTGTTATTGTCCTCTTTTGTATGCTCAACGTCAATAATACCTTTTTCAGTATCAGGCGGCATAATAAACCATGCAACAAGATACATAAAGATAAACGGAAAAAACCCGGTCGTAACAGCGCCAAGCACAAAAATCAAACGAAGCAATGTTGCATTTATTCCATACGTATCTGAAAATCCTGCCAAAACACCAGCAATCATTTTCCCTTTTGTTGATCTATAAATTTGTTTCATCATATCCTCCTGCAAAGTTATATACCTGAAAAGTACTCTTCAAGTTTATTCATTGTTTTAAAAATTATTTTGGATTGCTCAATTATTTCAGAATAAATCTCTTTCAATTGTTCTGGTAAATACGCATATGCAATTTTATTTCTTAATAAACGTGCCTGCATCCAAAATTCAATATCATCAATAAATTCAAGTTTTTGCATTTTATGTAATCTATCTCTCAAAACATCACTCGCCTCAGAATGCAAATACAATTTTTAATACTTCCTTACAAAATTCATTCCCATATCTTTAAGCGCAAATTTTAATGCTTCTGTTTCTTGTTTATCTAATCTCACTTAGAACGTTGCCCTTACAAAATTCATACCAAAAATTGGTCTGTTTTTTTCAGTTGTTTTTACCCAAAAGATTGGTGGTGTATTTGGATTGTATGCATATTTACGAACAACCTTTGGTCCTTCGTAAATACCAATAAGGAGACCTGCAACTGCACCGATTATTGAACCCCATGCAGCACCAATCACTATATCCTCACCTTTTTCAGTATCAATCATTTTTATAAGACCAAGACATGCTCCTAATGCAGTTCCAAGATATGCACCGGATCTAACATCCTGCAAAATTATTGAGCCCATACCTGTTTCAGGTCTGCTCAAGTCATAAATACCAATCCCAAGCCCAACAAATGTACCGATCAACGCGCCATATGCAGGACCTTTTAAAAGTATTTTTTTATCGTCACTTGTTCCGTCTGTGTCTTTATATGCAAGATATCCACCTGCAAGCCCAAGTATCAATCCTATATTAAAACCTTTTCCTGCATAATTTAGAACAGTAGGATTCTTTTCGATATTGTCATGCCCAATAAAACCTCTTGCAAACACATTTGAAAACATGCTCACCACAATCAACACTGTTAAGATCATTCTAATTTTTTTCATCTTTTTTACTCCTATTTATTTTTTCTATTAACTTTTTAATTCTTATTATTTTATTTTTTCTTGCCATGATTTTCAACTAATAAAATCTCACTGAGAAGTAATGATTCTTTTTCAAAGGTAAGATTGAATGGACTCCTGCAAAACCACAAGAGCCCATTACAACTATTTACGATAAGATTCCAAGCAATTTATATAACCAAATGTTTATACTTTCAATATTAACTGCGAACACAAGCGATACAACTGCCATAAGCTTAAGAAGAATATTTAGTGACGGACCGGATGTATCTTTGAAAGGATCACCGACTGTATCTCCAATAACTGTAGCTTTGTGAACATCACTGCCTTTACCGCCAAGATTTCCTTCTTCAACATGTTTTTTTGCATTATCCCAAGCACCACCTGCATTTGAAAGAACAAGCGCAAGAGGTACACCGGTTATAAGTGAACCTGCCAAAAACCCCCCAAGCGCAGTTTTGCCAAGTACAACACCAATCAATACCGGAAACAAGACTGCCATAATACCCGGCAAAATCATTTCTTTCAATGCACCCTGAGTTGTGATATCAACACAACGCTCTGCATCAGGTTGTGCAGTTCCTTCCATCAGTCCTGTGATTTCTCTAAACTGACGACGCACTTCTTCGACTATCTGAAACGCAGCCCTGCCAACAGCTTCCATAGTCATCGCACAGAATATAAATGGAACAGCTCCACCAATAAATGCACCTGCAATAACCTTTGCATTAAGCATATTGATCATTTCGATATTTACTGTTTGAGCGTATGCTGTAAAAAGTGCAAGCGCTGTTAATGCAGCTGACCCGATTGCAAAACCTTTTCCGATTGCAGCTGTTGTATTACCAACCGCATCAAGCCGTTCTGCACGAGTTCTAGCCTCTTGCCCAAGTCCTGCCATCTCAGCAAGTCCTGCAGCATTGTCAGCAATTGGTCCATATGCATCAACTGCAACTGTCATTCCTGTTATAGAAAGCATTCCAATAGCTGCAAGCGCTATTCCAAAAACACCTGCACAGTAATATGAAATAATTGTAGCAGTTCCAATCACAATAATCGGAATAAGCACACTATGCATACTAGCTGCAAAACCCTGAATTATAAGTGTAGCAGGTCCTGTTTTTGCGCTTTCTGCAATATTTTTCACAACTTTTCCGGATGTATAATATTCAGCAACAAATCCAACAATCATACCTGCAACAAGTCCACACAAAATTGCAATAAAGAAATACATGTTTTTCAACCAAAAAGTACTTAATATAAAAGCACCTATCAAAAGCAATACCGCACTAGATATCATTCCCATACGCAATGCTTTTTGAGGGTCCGAATTTTCATTTGTTCTTACAAAAAACACTCCAACTATCGAACTGATAATTCCCCAAGCTGAAAGAATCAAAATAAACATTGCTGCTTTAATTCCATTTGTAGTTGCGCCTGCAGTTGCAAGTATTAATGCAGAAATTATTGCCCCAACATATGATTCGAAAAGGTCAGCGCCCATGCCAGCAACATCACCCACATTGTCACCAACATTGTCAGCAATAACAGCTGGATTTCGAGGATCGTCTTCCGGTATTCCAGCTTCTACTTTTCCAACGAGATCCGCACCAACGTCAGCTGCCTTTGTATATATTCCACCACCTACACGTCCAAATAGCGCAACACTCGAAGCACCCATACTGAATCCAACAATCAATTTAATTGCCTGAGACATAGTTACTACAACATCTGCATTCTGTTTTAAACCTAATAACACATACATTATTAATAACGAAGTAATTCCCAAAAGCCCCAAACTCACAACACTGATTCCCATAACAGCTCCACCTGGAAATGCAATTGTTAAAGCACTGTTAAAACTTTTGGATGCTGCTTGCGCTGTACGTGAGTTTGCACGTGTTGCAATGCTCATACCTATATAACCAGCGAGTGATGAGCAAAATGCACCAAATACAAATGCAATTGCTGTTTTTGGTGAAATGACCAAAAATATTACAATTGCAACAATCAAAGCAAAAATACCGATATATCGATATTCTCTGAACAAAAATGCCATTGCACCTTTGTGAATCATACCCGCGATTTGCTTCATTTTGTCATTACCTTGGTCCTGTTTGAGAATACGAATTGACATGAGCCAAATAACAACAAGTCCCAAAAGCGAAACTCCGAGTGCAAAAATTGGAATCTTAAGTGATGAGAAGATTTCAGCCATAGTTTTTTCCTCCTATTTTTTTAAAAATTCTTCAAAATTTATCAGTAGCTGGTAGATTTGTCAAGTTGATAATTTTTCTATTTAGTTTGCTTTTTATTAATTTGTTGCAAGAGGAATTTGAAAAAAACATAAAAGTAACATTTGTTTAAGTGACGCAGGAACGACTGAAATTCTTCGCATGAAAGAGTTTGTGTTAGTCACGTCAAGTGTTAACTTGTTTTAATTGAGTCTTGTTTGGATTATTGAGTCGATAACAATATATAATTCAATACTTATTTATTTTTTGCTGTTATATAATCTAACAGCAACTGTTAAATATGTCAGAATTGCATTTGAATTTTTCTTAATCTTTTGAAACGATCTGCAACTATTTTCAATAATGTTTCTTTTTCCAGATTAGAAAGAATCGAGCTATCTATTAAATTTCCTTTCACAACTTTTTTTGGAATTTCTAAATATTCAGCAAATTTTTGAAAATCTCTTCCTGTTATCTTATTTTTCTTTCCATTTAGTGAAAGCGCCATATCTTCTTCATTTGGTATAACTAATTTTGATGAAACAATGTCATATGCTTTTGATAATCTAACAGCTCCATCCGAATGATAAGTTATTGAAAAATTTTTAAAATGCGCATCACCATTTCCAATAATGAAATTAAACAAAACTCTTTCATAAAATAATTGAACATCTAATCCGGGTACATCTGAAATTTTTTTCAACTTGCTGCCTATTTCTTCAACAGAACCCCTATATTTATCTTCTTTTTCTAAAATTTGGAAAAAATCTTCTTGATGTATCCGATTTTCCTTGTTTCGATCAAACCTTTTGACTACATATGCCCAACTGTTGTCTTGCAGCTTTACAAGTGTTTGCATAGCAGTATCAATTCCTAAGCAGGATGCAATTGTCATACACAAATTTTCATTTTGAGGCAAATTTGGAAAACTTTCTGTTTGAGGTTTCAAAATATATTCTCCTGATTCAGCAACTGGTTCAAGTTCTTTTTCTGATTTATTTAATTTAATAGATAGTTTTGGTTGAACTCCAGATATAGATAACTTTCCTGCCATTTTTTGCGCATCAAAAACAACATCCTTCAAAGTAAGGTTTAATTTTGGTATGTAATTTGTAGTAAATAATTTTTTTGTGCATTTTTTATGCATATGTTTTTCATTATTTAATCCTTGTCCGCAAAAAAAACATAAATCCATATTATTTAATCTCCTCGATTCTCACAGCACCTATTGTATCTTTGCAAGTAGCTAATAATATTCCGAACTCATCATTTCTATCTATTTTCAATGTTTGTGAGACTATATCAAGATACCATCCCTCAGGCAGCAACCCCTTAAAAAAGGAAAATAATTTCTTACTTTCGTAAACTTTAGTTGTTAATGCCATTGACATTGAAATAGGAATACCTTTGGATATATATTCATCTGTATATATAAATCTATACCCAAAATTCGTTTCTTCCAAAACACCTGCTTCCTCATTATTAACAAATATGAAAGCTCTTCTATTCTTTTTCATTTTTCACTGCCTCTATATGATACCCGAAAAAATTTAGAACTTGATTTATTTTATCAAGTCTAACCGTAGATTTTCCTTGCTCAAGCTCGCGCAGAAAACGCAGCCCCACTCCACATCTTTTTGAACATTCCACTTGAGTTATTTTTGCTCGCTTGCGAATATTTTTTATTTGATTTGATATTTTTACCATACTATCTCCATTTTTTATAAAATATACACCCTTATAGGTATAATGTCAAGACTTTTTATTATTTACTACAACTTAAAAGGTATAATATTGTCCAAATTATACCCTAAAAGGTTTATTTTTATCAACAATATCTGTAATTATACCTTTTCGGGTTTGTTTTAAGCCAATAATTTCTGATACCAATTATAAAATTTTGAAGCTTTGAAGATTTTCATGATTTTGAATTTCTCAACTTTTTCTTGCAGTTTTTCTCGATAAAAAACCACACCTTTTTTGGAAAGAAAATACACAGGAATGAATCCAGCAACAGCTATTATTAAATTTCCCAAAACAACTGTATTATTGAATTTTGTGAATGGAATAATCGGCATATTGTAAAGCATTGTCCAGAAACCTTTTAGAAAACTCATATCAACTAAAAACATTGTTCCCAGATAATGACTCGGCGCATCAAATAAAAGTACCAGTAGTTTAAAAAGTCCCATACTAATAAATGCCATGCCCAAATTCATATTAATAATAAAAATGAGTAATAGAAAAAAGAATGCTTGCGGTGATAGAGCAGGGCTGAATCCTGCCAAAAGTCCAAATGCAATTGCCAAAGCTATTTGAGCAGGCGTTGCATTTGAATGAAGTATTTTTACGACCTTTTTAATAATTTTAAACCAAAACATATATTCAATCCTCCGAAATTGATTTTTCTTTTACAAACAAAAGTGGAAACACAATATCACTAATACAGCACGGAAGCCATACAGCTAAAAATAAAAATATAAAAATTAAGAAATAACTAAAAAAATTCAAACCATTCCCAATTGCCATAAGAACATGAAAAAGTGATGCCCAAGTGCTTATAAGCACATGCAAACTATGAGGGAATCTCGTCGATGGTCTAAAATATGCAATTGCTATTCCCAAAATCGCTAACGGATTAATAAGCCACCATTTATCAATAAAACCATGATGCAATTGCCTATGCGGCATATCCAAAAGAACTTCCCCTAAATATGGAATATACGAATCACTCAAAGTCGCAATACCGATTGCCCCAACGTATCCAATCAGAAGAAGTATCCAAATATTACACTTGCGTCTGAAATCTTTACAATTATGCAATTCATACATAGATGCTGTAACCAGCCCGCTCATAAAAACATGCATAGGATGAATTATATAAAAAACATTGTACGAAACCTCTCGAGAAACACCCCTAAATAAAAACATTATCACAATACCTGACAATGCACCAACAACAGTAAAAGGCGCATGATGTTCGAGTTCGCGCATGATTCTTTTGAACATCCTAATCCTCTCTCGAAATATATGATTCAGCAGTTTTCTTTGCAAGATTTCGAATCCTTGCAATATAGTGGGTACGCTCAGTCACGCTTATCACTCCCCGCGCATCGAGCATATTGAATGCATGCGAAGTTTTGAGTACACAATCATATGCAGGCGCTACCATCCCCAAGTCTAATAATCTTTTTGCCTCGTTTTCGTAATTATTAAATGCGGTTCTAAGAAAGTCTACATTTGCTTCTTCAAAATTATATCTCGAAAACTCTTTTTCATCATTCAAATGAACATCACCATATGTTAATGTTTTAGACTTTGCGCCTTTGCCCTGCTCAGTCCACACCAAATCAAAGACATTATTTTTATTTTGATTAAACATTGCTATTCGTTCGAGTCCGTATGTAATCTCAACTGTAATAGGATCGAGTGCAATTCCACCCATCTGCTGGAAATATGTGAACTGTGTAATCTCCATACCGTCAAGCCACACTTCCCAACCAAGTCCCCAAGCACCTAGTGTTGGAGATTCCCAATCGTCCTCCACAAACCTAATGTCATGTTTTTCAACATCAATCTTTAAACTCTCAAGACTTTTTAAATACAATGATTGAATATTTTCCGGACTAGGTTTGATCACAACCTGATACTGATAATAATGCTGGAGCCGGTTCGGATTGTCACCGTAACGTCCGTCCGTCGGACGCCGGGAAGGCTCAACATATGCCGCTGCCCATGGATCATGGCCTAAGCATCTAAAAAATGTCGCAGGATTAAATGTGCCTGCACCTTTTTCAATATCATATGGCTGCATAATTGCGCACCCATTCTTTGACCAGTATTTTTCTAAACTTAAAATCATCTCTTGAAATGTTAACACAACTTTCCTCCGATAAAAATGTTGCACTCATTTTAGTATTTTTTTGTAACGATTAAAACGTTTTTTTAGAATTAAGTATTTTTATTAAACAATTATCTCATCTAACTTAAAACCTTTCAGATTCCCCCTGAAATTGTATCGAATGGAAAGCTCGGTTAGTTTTTTTAGGTCAATTGAAATGTCTATCTTGGCAAGTTTCTTTAAATCACTGGTCCGTTCTATTTGTTTGAGCATATCTAATGTAGTGCGTGTGATTGGCATATAATCAGAAATATATTTATAGTCATGTTCGTTTGTACACGCCGCGCAAGTTATCCCACCGGCAGCATGCGAAACATTGATTTTCGTAGCATTCACAGGAAGCTCTTTCCTGCAGTTTACACAGTGATTAAGCTGTATTCCATAACCAAGAAATTTCAAAAGCCTAAACCAAAACCAGATCACAAGCCCACTAATAAATTCTTCTTCACTCAAATATTTCAAACTCTTACTTAACAAACTAAAAACTTGTTTTTCGCTTTCCCCTTCGTGCGAAATCATACTATTTACAATAGCTGTTAAAAACGAGGCTATAAAATATTTATCTATATCACGACGAATATTAAAATAACTATCCTCAAGTTTAATATTTGTTAAAACAAAATAATTGGTTTTTTTGATTTTATAGAGCTCTACGGTATTTAATGAGAAGAGTTCGATATTTGAACCATATCTATGTTTGATCTTACTAATCCCTCTTACTGTACACTTAACTTTCCCATATTCTTTGGAGAAAAAAATTATATATTTATCTCTTTCTTTGATTTTATAAGAGCGCAAAACAATAGCTTTGGTCTTTAAATAATTCATCACTTATTCTTATATAAAATTACTTTTTTGATAACGCGTTTCTCAATCTGCTTCACAAGCACAGAAACATTTTTTATTTTCACAAACTCATTCTTTCTCGGAAGCCGACCCAATATTGCCATAATATATGCAGATAAAGTACGCACCCCATCCGGAGCATCATCTTCCAACTCTAGTTTTAACTTTTTATCTAGCACATTTAATTCGATCAATGGGTTTACAAAATAACCGCCATCTTTTCTTGGCGCAATATTATCCTCACGAACATCATATTCATCCCAAATATCCCCAACAATCTCTTCGAGTATATCCTCGATCGTTATAAGCCCCATCACTACACCAAACTCATCAACAACAATCGCAATGTGGTACTGTCCGTTTTTGAATTCTCGCAACAAGTCTTCAACCTTTTTTGTTGGCGGAATAAAATATGCAGGTCTTATTAAATCTTCAAGCAAAATCAGGTCTCTATTTTCCCACGCTACAAGTATATCCTTTGAAAAAATAACACCTATAACATTGTCAAACCCATCTTTGTATATCGGAACCCTCGAGTATTTCAACTTAATTATCTCTTTAATAATATTTTCGAACCCAATCTCTCTATCCAAAAAATCCAGCTTTGCGCGAGGAACCATTATATCTTCTGCAACAAGTTCGTCGAAACTAAATAAAGCTTCCAAACTATCTTTTTCATCTTCATGTATTGTCCCATCAATTTCACCCAAATCCAAAAATTCTTGAATATCTTCATCACTTAATTTTGAAATATCTTTTTTTATTTCAACGCCAAAAATATTTGATGTCCAAAAAGTAAACTTGCTAAGTATTTTATTCAGAGGCCAGACGAGTTTTTCGAATATATAGATAGGATATGACACTACCCTGAAATACCTTCTCGGATAAAGTCGAGCAATACTTTTTGGTAATATGTCAGCAAACAATAAAACAAGCACAGTAATCAATGAACTAAAAATAAATACTGAAATTTCCAGCGAGATATTAGTTAATTTTGAAAAATCAGTTGCCGAATTAGTTCCAAGAACTGAAATAAACATAACAAACACATTATTGCCAATTAGAATTGCATTCAAAAGCCTCCACGGAAATCTATGCCATAAACTTAAAAGTTTTAAAGAGATGTTTCCAAGCTCTAGATTTTTGTCGCCATATTCAATTGACGCAATAGCTGTCTCTCCGCCGGAAAATGCAGTAATGAAAACTATGGTAAGTAAAATAATCAATATTTTAATAATTAAAATGTTTAACATTATTTTATCCCGCCCAACTTTCTCAAATCGTATTCGTCCAAAATTTCACCCGTTACTTCTTCCAAAATATCTTCCATTGTTACAAGCCCCTTTACAACACCATCATCCGAAACTATTGCAATATGAATTTTTGAAGATTTCATTTTATCTAAAACATTTTCAACTTTTTCATCCGGTAAAATAAATAATGGTTGTCTCAAAAGTTTTTCAACAACAATAGATTGTTCTTTAAAAATATAATCCAATACATCCTTAACATATAAAATACCTATTATATTATCCAAAGAATCTCTATACACAGGCACCCGTGACTTTCCAAATCTACTTACTTCATCAATAATATTTTTAGTTTTATCTATATTCATTGCCTCAATTTCATCTGACGGAATCATGATTTCATGAATATTTTGATTTTTAAGTTCAAGGAATGAATGGAGCATATCTTCCAATTCACTTTTAATTACACCTTTGCGTCTGCTTTTAATAATGAACTTGTGAAAGTCATCACGTGTAAATTTACTACGTTCGTAATGACCGGAACTTTTAAGTAATTTTTCTATACGATTGATTGTATTTATGACAGGGGAGAGGACAGCAAGAAAAAAAATCAATGGTTTATATATATATTTTATCAATATTTTTGCTCTGCTTTTACCTATGTTTTTTGGAATTATCTCACCGAAAAACAAAACAAGCAGCGAAGCAGTAACAAATGCAAAAACACCTGCAACTGTTGCATCTATATTCAAGATAACAGAATATTTTAAAATTAAATAACTATATATAGTACCAAATGCGATATTTACAATATTATTACCAATTAAAATACCTGTTATAAACCAAGAAGGATTATGTATCCATTTATTCAAACTTTTATACTTTGGTCTTTTGGCAATCTTGCGAAGTTCAAATTTCTCGAGTGAAAGTAGAACCATTTCACTACCTGAAAAAAAGGCTGATAACAACAGACATATTATTATTATTGTAATAATCTTCTTTCTCCTAACTACATATTTTAAGCATTATAATTTCTTGTTTTCTCATAATTTTTCGATCATTTTCGTCTATATCATCATAACCAATTATGTGCAAAAGCCCATGAATTACCAGCAAATTCAATTCTTGTTTCAGTGTATTATTGTATTCTTTTCTCTGTAAGTTTGCTGCATACGGACAAATAAAGATTTCACCAAAAACCTTTGGACTTACATCATCTATTATATTTTCCTCGAATGGCTCTACCGGTACAGAAATAACATCAGTTAAATAATCTTTTGTGAAAACTATTTTATTCAGTTCAATAATTTTTTTCTTTGAAACAAATGAAACATAGATTTGATAATTTGAAAGATTTGCATTTTTGTATTTTGATTTGAAAAACTTCCTAATTATTTTTGATATTTGTTCTGAATTTATCGGAAATTTTTTTTGCTTATTGTATATTTGAATTTTCATTTTTGTTACGCTGCTTTACTTTTTAGCTAAGCAATGCGGTCATGATATATTCCCACAAGGCTTTTCACAAAGCTATTTGCAATTTTGTGAAGGTCCGCTAGTGTAATGTTACATTCGTCAAGCTGTCCATCGACAAATTTATTATTAATCACTCGTCCAACAAGATGCTTTAGGTGTGAATGTGAATAATCTTCTTCGTTTCGTGCAGCACGTGATGCAGCCTCCACACTATCAGCCAGCATAATTAAAGCTGCTTCCTTTGACTTTGGTTTTGGACCGGGATAACGATACTTTTCCTCGTCAACAGTCTCTTTTTTACTTTTAAGAGCCTTCTTGTAGAAATAGTGTATCAAACTCGTTCCGTGATGCTGTTCGATAATATCTATTATATCCTTATTTAATTTATGTTTTTTTGCAAGTACAGTTCCTTCTTTAACATGCGCTAAAAGAATTAAGCTACTTAAATTTGGGGAAAGATCAGCATGTTTACTAGAAACATTTTGCTCTTTATTCTCGATAAAATACTCAGATTTATCAATTTTTCCAATATCATGATAATATGAAGCCACCCGCACCAAAAGTGGATTTGCGTCAATAAGTTGCGCTGCATTTTCAGCCATATTCCCCACCATAAGTGAATGATGGTATGTACCGGGTGCCTCAAGCATCATTTTTTTTAGAACCGGCTGAGAAAAATCAGCAAGTTCCAAAAGCCGAATATTTGTTGTTATTGAAAAAAGCCCTTCCAAATATGGAAGAACACCTATAGTCAATATCACGCAGCCAAAACTATTAATCACAGCCCACTTACAATTCTCGAGAATAACTTGAGTACTTTCCACATTTAAAAATCCAATTATTATAACTGAAACTGCATTCACCATAGACACATACAAACCCGCTTTTGTGATATCACGCCTATGATAAACATGCTCTGTCCATTTGATAGCTGCAAGTACTGAAAATAATGAGAAGAAAAATAAACTAAATTTACCACCAAAAACAATTGTAAAAAATAATATATTCACTATAGATATTATGAAAGCCGCAAGTGGTCCCAAAAGTATATTAATTATCATTGCAGCTAAAGGAAGAGGCGTAACAAACGGGGAAAGATCATTCTTCTTTACGAGAATCACAAACAATATGGAAATTATAGTAACAAGACCAATCAATGTAACCGAATCATCACATACTGCCACTTCTTTATCGTACTTACGCAGAAAGTAAATAACGAAAAATGCGCAAACACTCACAAACAAAATCAAAGCCATCACAAGCTTTTGATAAAATCCCAATTCTAAAAGTAAAACTCCTAAGATAATTGAATATATTAAACTAACTACTAACCATACCGGTATGTGGATTTCCCTAGAAAGCATACTTTCCTTTCTAGTCACTGTACTACTTTTTGCCTTTGCAAGTTTTTTCAGACAATACAGAAGTAGTCTTGATATTACTGTTCTCCAATTTCTAACCATTTATTTACCTCAAAACTATTTTTTTGTTTTTTTTAATTTATTAGTATATGCAGCTATAATTTTTTTCACAAGTTCGTGCCTTACTACATCTTTTTCATTAAAATATACAAATTTAATATCATTAATATTTTTCAACACTGCTTCTGTATCTATCAACCCTGACATAGCGGATGAACCCAAATCAATCTGAGTTGTATCACCTGTTATAACAGCTTGCGAATTTGCGCCCAAACGCGTCAAAAACATCATCATCTGTTTTACTGATGAGTTCTGTGCCTCATCCAAAATAATAAATGCATTGTTCAAAGTTCGACCTCGCATATATGCAAGCGGCACAATCTCAATAACTCCCGAATCCCGAAAGTATCTATATTTTTCCAAACCAATCAGAGAGATAAAAGAATCCTCAAGCGGTTTAATGTATGGTCCAATTTTTTCAGTAAAATCGCCCGGTAAAAACCCAAGGCTTTCACCTGCTTCAATAACCGGTCTCGTGAGCACTAACCTATCAACTTTATGTTCTGCTAAAAGAGCAAGACCAACTGCAACTGCAAGAAAAGTTTTTCCTGTACCAGCTGGACCTATGGATAAAACCAAGTCATATTCTCGTATTGCTTTTACATATTCATCTTGATTAGCTGATCTTGGCACAATGTTTTTATATCTATACGTTGTAAATACAGGCGGAAATTCGCTTGGTTCATCAACTTCAACTGTATGAACCGAATCATGAGGTTTAGTTGTCATGTAGAGCTCCCCCTGTTTAATCATCTCCTGAAATTTTGATTCAACTATTTTAACTTTATTTGCTTTTCCTTCAATAACAACTGTGTGTCCACGTACCCAAATTTTTACATGAAACTCTTCCTTCATTTTTTTGAGATATTTATCCTCAGGTCCTAAAACACGCATTAGTTCATTATAATCTTTAAATTCAATTGTTTTTTGCATCTTTGCCCTCTTTTTTTCTAAGCCTTATTCCCAATTCTTCAAGCTGTTTAACATCCACACCAGATGGTGCATTTGTCAAAAGGCATGAAGCTTTTTGGGTTTTTGGAAATGCTATTACATCACGTATTGAATCAGTTTTTGTACATATCATCATTATACGATCAAGGCCAAGCGCCAAACCACCATGCGGCGGAGCTCCATATTCCAATGCTTCAAGGAGAAAACCAAATTTTTGATCAGATTCCTCATGACTTATTCCAATAAGTTCAAAAACTTTTTCCTGCATCTTTTTATCATGAATTCTGATACTACCGCCCCCTATTTCACTGCCATTCAAAACAATGTCATAAGCACGCGACATAATATTTGAAATATTGTCTTTGGTTAATTCTTCCATACTATTAACACGAGGCGCAGTAAATGGATGATGCAATGCTTCATAGCGGTTGGCATCTTCATTGTATTCAAGAAGCGGAAAATCATATACCCATACGAATTTATAAACATTGTCAGGAATTATATTCAACATTTTTGCAACATGCAATCGTACTTGTCCCATAATTTTTTGGGCATGTTTTGTCTCATCACTAACTATCAACAAAAGATCGCCTTGCTTCATGTGAAGAACTTCTAAAGTTTTATCAATCATCTCTTGTTCCAAAAACTTTGAGATCGGACATTCGAGCCCATTATCAGTATACTTGCCCCATACAAGCCCCTTTGCACCAAGATTTTTTGCAAACTCTGTCAAATCATCCAATTGTTTTCTCGAAAACTTTGCAGCGCCCTGAACCCGTATCCCAATAACCTTCCCGCCTGATGAAACAACTGATTTGAACACTTTAAATTCTGTTTTCTCAAAAATAGATGTAATATCTTCCAGTTCCATATCGAATCTAACATCAGGAGCATCGGTTCCATATTTACTCATGGATTCATTGTAAGTCATACGATTAAATGGTATCTGAACATCCATACCAAAGACCTTCATAGATTCTTTCAAAAGATGCTCAATCAAACTGTACATATCTTCTTCATCCACAAATGACATCTCAAGATCAACTTGTGTAAATTCAGGCTGACGATCTGCACGCAGATCCTCATCTCGAAAGCATTTTGCGATTTGAAAGTATCTATCAAAACCTGAAACCATCAAAAGCTGTTTAAAAAGCTGCGGCGACTGCGGAAGTGCAAAGAAACTACCTTTTTCAATTCTTGATGGCACCAAGTAATCACGTGCACCTTCAGGAGTAGATTTTGTAAGTATGGGAGTTTCGATATTTATAAAGCCATTCTTCGCAAAAAAAGCATTTATACTTGCCACAAACTCGCTTCTTTTGCGAAATATATTCTGCAGCTGCGGATTACGAAGATCAAGGTATCGATATTTGAGCCTAATATCTTCGCCAACATCTCGTGATGCTTCAATATCAAATACAACTGGTTTGGCAGTATTAAGTATTTCTAATTCTTCTATAAGAACCT
The DNA here is from genome assembly GCA_042566505.1 of bacterium. GTDB lineage: Bacteria > RUG730 > RUG730 > JBDRED01 > JBHPKP01 > JBHPKP01. Next base: position 83,379 of record JBHPKP010000001.1, read on the forward strand.
CTATTTTCCCAGTTTTGAGATTTGAATTTTGTGTTCCCTCCGGTCTTTCAACAACCTTTCCAATAATTTTCAAAACTGACTCAGGTTTTACATTGTGTTTTACCATTTCCCCAAGCCTTTCATTATTAATTTCTTCCGGTCGATATACAACCTGCACAATGCCTGTATAATCACGCATATCACAAAAAACAACGCCGCCATGATCACGGCGAGTATTTACCCAGCCGCTAAGCGTGACCTTTTGGTCTATTAAATTTTCATTAACATCTGCACACAAATGAGTTCTAAACATTTTTCGCTCCCTCTTAGTCAAAAATATGTAATAATGATAGCGGAATTGAAATTCAAAGTCAATG
>JBHPKP010000010.1:0-36878 GCA_042566505.1 bacterium
TTCGTTAAAAAAGATACAATGATAGTCAATATGCAGGCTGATAGAGTAGATATTGATGATAAAAATAGGCTCATTGAAGCAAATGGGAATGTTAAAGTTTTAAAAGATAAAGGTGAATATGAAGTTGTTGGAGAGAAGGGGATTTATTCTGAAGAGGATAATTATCTTATTTTTACTGATACTCCAGTTGTAACCCAGGTGCACGATAAAGGAAAAGCATATTATAAAGGCGAACGAATAATATTTTACCCAATGACTAATAAAATAATCATTAAGGATAGAGTGGAAATAGAATTTCATCCAAATGAAAAAATCTTAGAGGCTAGTGAAGGTGAGGAAAATGAAACTAAAAGTGAATGAACTATATAAAAGTTATGGAAAAAGATATGTTGTTGATGGTATAAACCTTGAAGTAAATCAGGGTGAGATTGTGGGTTTGTTAGGCCCAAATGGGGCAGGCAAAACAACAACATTTTATTCCACAATTGGATTAATTCAGCATGAAAAGGGCAATGTATATCTCGATGATGTCGAAATTACGTCAATGCCAATGTATAAGCGCGCACAATTAGGTATCAGTTATTTATCACAGGAGCCATCGATTTTTCGTAGGCTTTCGGTCGAAGAAAACGTAATGGCAATACTTGAGTTTCAGGATATAACGCATGATGAGCGTAAGGAAAAGTTGGATTCGCTTTTAAATGAATTAGGAATTGAATGGCTCCGAAAAAGAAAGGCATATTCGCTTTCCGGTGGTGAAAAACGTCGTTTGGAAATTTGTCGTGCACTTGCAAATACACCAAAGTTTATTTTGCTGGACGAACCTTTTGTTGGGATTGATCCTATTGCAGTTGACGATATACAAAAAATAATTTTCAACCTAAAGGAAAAAGGATTTGGTGTCTTAATAACAGATCATAATGTACGTGAGACATTAGAGGTTATTGATAGAGCTTATATAATTTATGAGGGTAAAATTCTTTTGGAAGGAACTGCAGCAGAACTTATTAATAGCGAGGAAGCTAGGAAATTATATTTAGGTGATTCTTTTAAAATGTAGAGGATTAAATGGACAAAAATATTAAATTAATAGAGGAACTTTTAGATTCAAAAAACAAACTTCTTACGGAAATACACAAGGTTATTGTGGGGCAAGATGAAGTTATAAATTTGCTGTTGATTTCATTACTTTCAAAAGGACATTGTTTGATTGTTGGGGTACCTGGACTTGCTAAAACAATGCTTATCTCGAGTTTTTCAAAGCTTATAAAACTTGATTTTAATCGAATACAGTTTACGCCAGATCTTTTACCGTCTGATATTATTGGCACAGAGGTTCTTGAAGAAGTTAAAAGTACCGGCAAGCGAATGTTTAGATTTATAAAAGGACCTGTTTTTTCGAATGTAATTCTAGCAGATGAAATAAATCGCACACCGCCAAAAACACAATCAGCATTATTACAGGCTATGCAGGAATATAAAGTTACAACAAGTGGTGAGACATTTGATTTGGAGTTGCCATTTTTTGTTTTGGCTACCCAGAATCCTATAGAGCAAGAGGGTACATATCCCTTGCCGGAGGCACAACTTGATAGATTCTTTTTTAAAATTTTAATTGGATACCCAACTGAATCTGAAGAAAAAGAAATAGTTAAATCAATAGATACCCGTGATGAAGTAAAACTAAACGCAATTTTAGATGGGGATGCAATAAAAAAATTACAGCATATCGTTACACAAGTGCCGGTATCAGATGCTGTGGTTGATTTTACTGTTAGACTTGTTTCAAGCACACGACCCGAATCAATAAATGCGCCTGACTTTATTAAAAATTGGGTCAGATGGGGTGCCGGTCCAAGAGCAACCCAAAATTTGATACTTGGAGCAAAAGCAAAGGCGATTCTTGAAGCGCGATATATGGTGTCTATTCAGGATATAAAACATCTGGCTTTTCCTGTTTTAAGACATAGAATCATTCCAAATTTTAATGCAGAAGCTGAAGGCGTAACTGTAGAAAATATAATAGAGGAGTTAGTCAAATATGTTTAACAAAATTTTAAAAATATTCTTATTTGCTGTTATAGCTTTTGGTTTAGGGGCTTGTTATTCCAGAACGATTTCAATATCAAATGAAGAGCTTAACAAAATAGGGAAAAAAATATTTATGAATGAATGTGGAGGAAAGATTAAATATCTTACTTCATGGAACAAAGGAGAAGAGTTTGCTTCATTAGGAGTTGGCCATTGTATATGGTATACAAAAGATAAACGAATGCATTTCAAAGAATCTTTCCCCGAATTATTAGTGTTTATTAAAAGTAAAAATATTCAACTGCCAGAATGGCTGGATAAGGCGCCTAATGTATACTGTCCATGGAATACCCGTCAGGAATTTATACAGGATTTACAAAGCGAAAAAATGCAAGAGCTTAGAAAATTTTTAATAGATACAATTCCTTTACAAGTTCTATTTATGGCAAATCGTTTAGAAAAAGCATTGCCAAAGATTTTGAACACAGTTCCTCACGAAAGGAGAGATTTTATAGAAAAACAGTTTTATCGTATTGCTAATAGCCCCTATGGAATGTATCCATTGATAGATTATGTGAATTTCAAAGGAGAAGGTATATTAGAAAGTGAAAGGTATAAAGGAAAAGGCTGGGGATTATTGCAGATATTAGAAAGAATGAAAGGAACTAAGACAGGAATTAATGCTATTAAAGAATTTTCAGAAATAGCTCAGCAGTTGTTAATAGAAAGAGTGAAGAATTCTCCTAAAGAACGTAATGAACAAAGATGGCTGCCTATCTGGAAAAGGCGTATTCAAACTTATGTGGAGAATTAAGAATAAAAAAATCAAAACGGGAGTAAAAAATGTATTTTAAAAGGCAGTGTTTTTTTATATTGATTAGTGTGTTTATTTTTAGTGTTTTATGTTTTAGTGAAACACCAAAACTTGATATTGTATATCCTCCTGAAGGAACAACTATTGTTCGAAGTTCAACCTTTATTTATGGTAATATTTATCCTCTTGAAGCAGAATTGTCAATTAATGGACAAGAGGTTGCTGTTCATTCGGGCGGAGGTTTTCTTGCATATCTAAAAATAGATGCCCAGGATACAGATAAAAAATATGTTTTTAAATGTAAAGCAATCAATAACGGTGATATTCTTACGCATGAACAAAAGGTAATTTTATATCCTTTGCCTTTTTCGTATCCTGAAACAGGTTTAAATCTTAGTCAAAAATCTGATTTTAAAGATAATGTAATATTATTAAATAAAGGCAGTACTTATAAGTTATCTGCTGCTTTCAAAAAAAATTTACAGGTTTCCTACAGTCTTTTAGATGAATATAATGATTTTATTTATGAAGACATCCAAATGAATGAACTTGAAAAGGGAATATATTCTTCAGATTTATTAATCGGAACAAATGATAAATTTAAGAAAGCTAATATAAGATTTAAAATAAAGGAAGGAGCAGGAGAGATTATAGAAAAGGAGTTAAATAGTGTTACTATAAAGCCAAAGAATCAAGTGCGTTTTAAAGAAGTATTATTCTCTATATCGAACAATGAAATTATATGTGAGAATAGTTCGGATTTTTTAGATGCGGAAATATTCTTTAAGAAAGGGAGGTATTTTAAATTTTTGTTTCAAAAAGTAAATGTTAATGAAGTGTCTTATAGTTTTATTAATGAAGATGGTGAAGCTTATTATAATGATAAGCTAATGGTGCCGCATGAGTTAGTAGACGGATTATTTTTTTCAGAGTTTTATATAAGCGCAAAAGATGAATTTCAAAATTCAAAGATAAAGTTTCAATATAAAGATTTAAAGGGAAATCTTTATGAAAAAATAGTAACAAGTATTAGTGTTCATGCTGATACTGAAATAAGTCATTTTATGGACAGTAATAGGTATAGAATTAGTTTTAAATTATCGGATAAGTATGCATATTTCGAGAATAATAAATATTTTCCCGATGGAAATATTCTTTTAAATAAAGAAGAGGCTCTTGGTATAGTGATTAAGTCAACGGAAAATTGCCAAGTTAGGTATAGTCTTTTAGATGATAAAGGCAATTATTATTATAAGAATTTGGTTATGCAGGAGGATGGATTAATAGCAGGATTATATAGAGCAGAATTGTTTATTGGTTCGAGAGATACATTTCAAGAAGCTAATCTGGAATTTGAGTTTATTTACCCAGATGGCAGAATAATTCATAAAAAAGCAAAAGGAATAAAAATTAGTTGTGAGCCTAAAGCTCCTTTTAAAAAATTACTGTTTAATGTTATTGAAGATAAAATTAAGATGAAAAATAAAACAGATTATAATGATGGAAAAATTATTCTAAACAAAGGTTCAGTTTATAGGATAGAGTTATTTAAAGAAGGTATACAAAACGTAAATTACACTATTTTGAATTCTACTAGTGATATATATTATGATAAAATTCCTATGAAAGAAAGTAGCGTAATAAAAGGTCTGTTTAATTCCGATTTATCTATAGGACTAGAAGATAATTTTCAAGAAGCAAGAATAAAATTCGAGTATAAAGATTCAGATAAAGAATTAAATGAAGAGGTAGTAAAAGATATCAGGTTTAGATGTTTTGAGGATATTAGCGAGAATTCTGGATATATTGCAAAGAAAATTATATGTCAGGAAGGAATTATTATAGATAATAGATCAATGCATCCCAAAAAAGATATGGTTGTGCAGGTAGGTGATATTATTGATTTTCAAGTTAAAGGTTCTTCAAATTGTCATGTAACATATAGTATATATGATGATAATGATAATATTTTATATAAAGACTTGCCTATGTTTGATGCAAATAAGGATATAGATAATAAGACAAAAGGAATATATACATCAGCATTTGTAGTGAGTAATAAAGATTGTTTTAAGGATGCTAAAATAAAATTTAAGTTTAAAAATAGACAGGGAAATATTCTTGAAAAAGAGTTAAAAGCAAGAATAAGCGTATATGATAGTCCAATACCGCAGGTAGTGGAATTAACAGAAGAAATAAATAGAGCGCGTCCAGAAGTTAAATTAGCTTATTTATTATTTTTGCCCAAAGGGGTTCGCTCGTTAGTAACAGGTAAAAAAAAAGATTATGTGCGATTGAAATTGTCCAAGAATCAAGATGTATGGATTCCGGAGAGCAATGTTAAATATTTGCCCAAAGGTATACCTAATCCCAAAAGTATCATACCATATATAAGTCATAAGAAAAAAGATAACAAAAGTATAATTTCTATAGGAATATCAGAAAAATTACCATACAAAATAGAACATATCCCTGAATCAAAAGAATTTAGAATAAAAATTTATAATGCATTCAGTCATGCAGATTGGGTCATCATGGATACAGAGGATGAAAATATCCGTACAATTCGTTGGGATCAGCCGGAGCCCGGAGTTTTTCAACTAAGTATTAAATTAACAAACGAACAGTTATGGGGGTATGATATTAGATATGAGGAAAAGATAGGAAGAAAATGGAAATATCATATTAGAAAAAATCTTGTTATAGAATTAACGCATAAGAAAAAAAATATTAAATTAAAAGATTTAAAAATATGTGTTGATCCGGGACATTCATTAGCAGATGGAGTAGTTGGTCCTACAAGATTTGCAGAAAAAGAAGCAAATCTGTTAATAGCCTTGGAATTAAAAAAGATGCTGGAAAAAGCGAAAGCAGAAGTAATAATGACTAGAATGGACAGTAATACTAATGTAGGTTTAATGGAGCGACGAGAAATTGCCATAAATAATAATTGTGATCTATTCATCAGTATCCATAATAATGGATTGCCTGATGGAGTAAATCCTTTTCTAAATACAGGAACAAGCGATTTGTATTATCATCCTCAAAGTAAAATATTAGCAGATACAATATTAGAATCAATGGTTAGAAATACAAAATATCCTCCTTATTGCATGTATCGCGCTGATATTTGTGTGTGTCGTATGCATCAGATGCCGTCTGTTCTTGTGGAATGTATATTTCAGATAATTCCTGAACAGGAAGCTTTATTAAAAACAAAAGGCTTTCAACGTAAGTGTGCAAAAGGAATATTGGAAGGTCTTAAAAAATTTGTAGAGTCAAAATAGAGATATTTTAATTTATAATATTCTCTTACTATGACGTTCAGTTCTATCAAGTTTGTGGAGTGTTGACGATAGATCAACAAATATATGGTTTAGATAAATAATTTAAATGGAGAATTCTTATGCCGTATCGAAAAAAGGAAAATAAATTTATGTTAAATGTTTATAAACGTTATCCAATTTGTATTACTAGAGCTAAAGGTATGTATATGTGGGATATTAATAACAAGAAGTATCTTGATTTTATATCGGGTATTGCTGTTAATGCATTTGGACATTGTCATCCCAAAATCACTCAAATAATTAAAAAGCAGGCTGAAAAATTAGTTCATGTTTCAAATTTATTTTATACAAATGAACAAATTAGTCTTGCAGAAAAATTAATCGAGCTATATGGTGCAGCCGGCAAAGTTTTCTTATCAAATAGTGGAACCGAGGCAAATGAATGTGCAATTAAGCTTGCTCGCAAATGGGGGCAAATGCAGAATAAAAATAAATTTGAGATTATTAGTTTTAAACAATCTTTTCATGGACGAACCATTGCATCGTTGTCAGCAACCGGGCAAGATAAGCTGCAAAAGGATTTTAAGCCTTTATTGAAAGGTTTTAAATATGCAGCGTTTAATGATATAGAGTCAGTTAAGAAAATCATAAATAGCAAATCATGTGCTGTTATAGTTGAATCCATTCAAGGCGAAGGTGGAGTGAATATCGCTGAAAAAAGCTTTTTAAAATCCCTGGCATCCTTATGTAAGAAAAACAAAACATTACTAATACTTGATGAAATTCAAATGGGTTTGGGAAGGACCGGAAAAATGTTTGGTTATGAACACTTTGGCATAAAGCCGGACATGGTTACACTTGCAAAAGCTTTGGGTAATGGACTTCCAATTGGCGCAACAATTGTATCAAACAAAATATCTGGCACTTTTTCATATGGTAGTCATGGCTCTACATTTGGTGGTAATCTGGTGGCATGCGCATGTGCAAAGACTATTTTAGCCATGCTAACTGATAAGCAATTGAAGCATAATGAAAATATGGGTAAATATTTAAATGAAAAACTAAATAAATTAAATGAAAAATATAAATTTATTACAGAAATAAGAGGAAAAGGTCTTGTTTGGGGAATGGATTTAAAAAAAATAGATGTAAATGAAATTGTTGATAAGTGTAGGGAACAAGGTTTGTGTATTAGTGCTGTTCAGGGGAAGAGCTTACGATTTTTACCTGCATATATAGTAACAAAAAAAGAGATAAATAAACTATTCGATATTCTTGATGGAGTTTTTAAAACAATAAAGTGATTTTAGCATTTATATTTTTAATTAGTTTATGTTTGCTTTATATAGGTTATAAGTATTTTGGAAACTTTTTATCAAAATACTTAAACATAGATGATAACAACCCGACCCCAGCTCATATCCTTAAAGATAATATTGATTATGTGCCAACACATGTTGCAGTTGTTTTTGGTCATCATTTCTCTTCAATAGCAGGTGCAGGACCAATTGTAGGCCCAATAATTGCATGTTTATATTTTGGTTGGCTACCGACTATTCTGTGGATTATAATAGGATCGATATTTATCGGTGGATTGCATGATTATGCTGCATTGGTTGCTTCTATGCGTAATGGGGGAAAATCCATTGCTCAAATTGCAAAAGGCACATTTGGCAAAGAAGCTTATTACACATTGCTAATTTTTGTTTTATTGTGTTTGGAATATGTTTTGGTAGTTTTCTTAGATATAACAAGTGTAACATTTGTCCAAAATGGAAGTGTTGCAACTTCTGCTTCCGGTTATATTTTAATCGCACTAATTTTTGGATTTATTCTATACAAATTTAAATCAAACTTAATTATTACTTCAATCCCTTTTGTTATATTAATTTTTATTATCTTATACTTTGGTTACAAATTTCCATTAGCTCAAATATCATTTTTTGGACTATCATCAAAGCAAACATGGCAGATATTACTGTTATTATATTGTTTTATAGCTTCGGTTTTGCCTGTGTGGGTACTATTGCAGCCGAGAGATTATTTATCCTCATATCTTCTATATTTTGCAATTTTTGTTGGATTTTTTGGAGTGATTTTTACCAATAATAATTTAAACTTTCCTTTTTATTTATCGAATCAAAATGCACATGGCATGAAACTTTTTCCTGCATTATTTATTATGGTTGCATGTGGAGCAGTCTCTGGTTTTCATTCACTTGTATCTTCGGGAACAAGTTCAAAGCAAATAGCAAAGGAATCCGATGCAAAGATTGTTGGTTATGGTGGAATGATAGTTGAAGGGGTAGTTGCAGTTATTGCAGTTATGACAATTATGATTCTAACAAAAGCTGAAGCTAAAGAATTAGCCAATCCTTTAATGATTTTTTCAAAAGGAATGAGCAATTTCTTGTCAATTTTTGGTATCGGTCAATCTTTCGGAGAAGTTGCAGGTCTTTTGATCATATCAACATTTGTTTTAACAACACTTGATTCTGCTACAAGGATTTCACGCTATATTTTTCAAGAACTTTTTGGTGCAACATCACTAAAGAGCAGATATTTTGCGACTTTTATAGTATTAATAATGCCATTTATTTTTATATTTATCGAGGTAAAAGATAAAATTACCGGCAAGTTAATTCCAGCATGGAAAGTGATTTGGCCTGTATTTGGGAGTACAAATCAGCTTTTGGCAGCAGTGTCTCTACTAATACTTTCTACATGGATTACTAGACAAAACAATAACAAAAGTGGTATGATTAACATCCTGTTCATTAAACTGCCTACGGTTTTTATGTACATAACAACTTGGTACGCATTAATTTTGCATATATTTTTTACACCAATCATGATTGTAAAACTTACGTCAGCAATTTTAATTGTTCTTTCTTTTAGATTAACTTACAAATACTTAAAAAGTATTTCACAAATATGAGCAAGTAATTGCTTATATATAAAATGATCCCTTAAAATAAAATTAATATAAGGGACAGGGAGAGTAAGTGTTTTTGAAATTAGTAATAAAAGAATGTATCTTTTCGCGAGCGATCTGTGCTTCCTTTTCTTATCTACGTAAAAAACAATTTTGCTCATTTCCCCCAAAAAAAGGAGGCATGTAAATGCAAAAAAACAAATTGTTCATTGGAAACTTGAGCTACAGTATTACTGAGGATGAGTTGAAAGAAGAAATTCAGAAGACTGCATCCCCTACAAGTGTCAAAATCATTGAAGGAAAAGGATTCGGTTTTGTTGAATTCGAAAGTGATGAAGATGCTGACAAAGTAAGAGAAGCTCTTAATAACCAAGACTTCAAAGGTAGAACAATGAGAATTGATTTCGCAAGACCAAAGAAACCTGGTATGGGTGGCGGCGGAAACTTTTCAAAAAGAAATGATTTTGGAAGAATTAAAAGATATTAATTGCTTTTTAAATCAATAGATTTGGAGGATATGTAATTTATTTTACATATCCTCTTTTTTTTTGGTTTTTTTAGTATAATATTATCTTTAAAATACTTTCAAGGGGTTTTGGGCATGCAATTTTATTTTACTAAGTTAAAAATATTCAGATTTATATTACTATTCATTTTGTTGTTAAATTTAACTTCTGCCTCTCATTCCTATTCTCCTGATACTCTATCACTAGAAAGCATGTTTGGAGAAAGAATTATTTCAAAAACTCTTTTAGAAGAATTTTCTGCTATTTTAACATCTCAACTACATTCAGTAAAAAAGATCGATAATAAAGCAATTCTGGGCATTTTTAAAGCATTTGTGGAGAGATATAATGAGTTATTACCGGATGCGAACATAAAGTTAGTAATGGAAACCAAAAAACAAACTTTTAGTAAGTTAGTTATAACTTTTAAAATTGATGAAACAGTATGGACTACTACTGTGAATAAAAATGATCCGAAGCTTATGGAAAACATACTTAACATGCTTAAGGAATCAATAAAATTCAATCTGACAGAAAATCTTAGACCTTCATTTTTTAGAAATATTAATGTAAAGGATTATACTATGGTTGAAAGTTTAATTCGGGTTGTACATCCTGATTTTTATTTTTCAGATAATGACTTGAAATATTATTTTGGAAAAGACAAACAAACGATTATAAAACATGGTGCAATGCCTGTGCATTTATCCCTATTGAAAAAACATTTTGCATTAACGAATCTTTTGATAAATCATGGAGCAGATGTTGAAAAAAGGTCAACCGGAACATATTATAAACCAATGCAATATGCGCTTAATGCTTGCAGCATTGATTTACTAAATCTATTACTTCACTCTGGTGCAAGTACATTTTATTTAACTGACAAAGGCCAGTCTGCATTATCGCTTAGTAGGGCAATTGGTAAGTATTTCTTGAATATTGCTCCTATTCTAGAATATGAAGAGAAATTCAGATATGCTGATTTAGTAATAAGCAGGGAAATGGAACTCAGTTTTGATTCATTGCCATTTTTGGCTGAAAAAAAATACGAACAACTAAAAGTTATGGGAATGTTAAGAAGACAAGAATGTATTATGCAGCTATTAAATGATCCAAAAGAATTTAAATGCCCTTTAAGTAATAAATTAATAAGCGAGCCTTATATTGCAAAGGACGGATTTACTTATGAAAACTCCGAAATTCGAAAACATTTTCAAAAAAGTAATAGAAGCCCTGTTACAGGTGAGATTATTATTGATAGGAACATGTACAAGAATTATAAATTGAATTCATTAATTGATTTATATAGAAATAATACAATAGAAAGTTGTTTCTACTATATAAAATCTCTTATTATTGAAAATCCCGTAATGAATTATGATCTGATAATGAAATTGTTTGCAAGAATTTCGGAACTAAATAAGGATAAAAAAGTTACTGTTATAACACAAACGAATACTTTATTTCAAAGTTTTATGAATAAAGAAAAAGTCTTAATTATAAAGAGGCGTATACCTGATGAAATGCTTTTCTTACTAACAACTCAAAATTATCAGGAATTAAAAAGTTATTTGGCTGAACAACGACAACTTGTTGTTAATATGCTATTAGAGGATCCTGCTGAGTTGTGCTGCCCAATAAGTATGCAATTGTTAAGCAATGCTGTTATTGCAAGTGATGGACATACATATGAGTCAAATATGCTGCATAACGCATTTAAGGTTAAGGATATTGATGAGCTTAAGAGTCCATTAACCAAATCTAGACTTGAAACAAAAAAAGAAGAAGATGGAACTATTTCATATCTTATGCACAATCAGGCTATTTTGGAGATACTGGTTTTTTATAAACTAATGACAATAGTAAAATCATTTGTTTTCCTAGATATGCTGCAAAAATACGCGCCAGATGAGTATGCGAAAAATAATAGGACATTATTGCAAAGGTCAGAAGAACTGGATAAAACAATAGATGAATTTTTAAATACCAAATCAGATGGACAGGTGAGTCCTTTTTATTTTAATTATTTACTAAATACAGATATTTCAACAATATTTAGTGAACATTCCAATATGCTTCTATCAACTCATCTTAAATCTGCAAAATAATCTAATTCTAATTTTCTCTTAAAATTCATGATATTTTCGCAAATTATTCGTATCTGTATGTTTTATTTAAAATGCAAAATAATGCATTTTTGGGCTTTTTGGATTTTTTTGACTATGAATAATATTGGGAGAATCTAATGAAGTTTAATTTCTATAAAATTGTTAAGTTCATGATACTTATACAGTTTTTTATTTCTATTAATTTGCCTGTTAATACTAATTCTCAATCTATTAATAATTCTTTTATGTTGTCAGAAAGTTTGGGGAAAATTGTAGATCAATACCAAGGTAAAAATAATAAATTAATCTATTGCATCCAAGACTTACATTGCCATATCGAAAACCAAGTTAATACGAGTAAAATTATTCAAAAAATAAAAAATTATCATAAAGATGATTTTAATTTTATCGGGCAAGAAGGGACTAGCGGCAGAATAGATACAAATCTGGTTGGATATATTAAAGATAAGAAGATTAAAGATAAAGTAATCAATAAATTATTAAAAACAGGTGATATAACAGGTCCGGAAATATATACGATAAGTAATCCGGATCAAGTGGAGATTTATGGAATAGAAGATCGAAATATTTACTATGAGAATTTTGAGTATTTATATAATTCCTTAGGGTTAAAGGAAAACATAGCTGAATTTACAGAAATATATGACTTGATAATTAGTCGTGCAAAAGAGTATCTTTTCCCTGCTAAAATAAAAAATATAGAAAAAATGGAGAAAAAATATTCTTTAAACAAACTATCGACTATAAATTTTATAAATTATTTAGAAAAGACTGCAAAAGAGTATTCGATAAATTTAAATAATTACAAATATATTACTTCGCAATTGAAATATCAAAATAAGCAAAACAAAATATCCAGTGAAAAACTTCAGTTTGAATTACCGCGTTTGTTGTCGGTTTTGAAAAATAAAATTCCTAAATCCGAATTAACGTATCTAAACAAATCAACTAATTCTGAATTTGAATTCTATTCACATTTAAAGTATTTGCTCAAAAGATACAATTTTAAATTATCAAAGGATTTTGAGAGTATAAATGCTTATTTTATCTTGATCGAGATTAAAGAAAAGATGGATTATACAAAGCTTATTGAGGAGATGGAGGATTTAAGATACAGAATTAAATGGAACATGCTCCATGGGCTTGAGAATGGACAAAAAGTTTTATACTGTGACAAGTTATATAATTTATTTAAAAAAGCTTTGAATTTAACTCTTACTGAAGCAGATAGAAATGAATGGGAGAATGAAAAAGAACGCTTTATTGAGGTTTTTGATTATGTCAATAATTTATTATACAGAACAAATTATGTAAAAGATTTTAAAAAAGATTTAAATAGTATAAGTGAAAATGCAGAAGGTTTTTACAAAGCTGCAGTCAAAAGAAATGAGATTTTGGCCTCAAACTTAATTAAAAATCTTGATAAGTTCTCCAAAACTAAAAACAAAGTCGGAGTAATATTTGCAGGAGGCTTTCATGCAAATGGTATTGTGGAGCTTTTGAGAGGAAAAGGTATTTCATATAAGCTCATAGTTCCGTATATGAGTGGTGCAAATAATAAAAGTGAAGAATTGTACCAAGCGCGTTTAGCTCAGCAGGTAGTTGATGAGGATTTTAAATTTTTGAATTACCTTATTGAACAACAGAGCGCACAGATAAACACATTGGCATTTGAATCAAGGTTTAAATTGGAAACATTGACTGAGCAGGCAATAGAAATACATATTAATGCTCTTAAAAAGATTGGTGTAGATGAGGATGGAATACGGTTAGCCTTGAGATACTATGCTGAAAGACTGGGTAATCTGATTGCTAACAATGCTGCTAACCAAAGATTTAAAGACAATTTGAAGGTTTTAAATAAGTTATTGGGAATTGAAGACGATGTTAAAGATATAGATAATTTCCCGGATGCTCCTGCACGAGCTCCTCCATCAGTATTTGCACCTGTACCTGCGGCTGTGCCTAAAGTTGATAGTGAAACAAAGGCAGACACAGTAATGATATGGATAGATTTATTGGATCCAAGCCAAGCTAGTGCATTTGAGGAGAAGCTAAAAACATACAAGCCTAGCTTTATCAAGAGGATGAAAAGTAGTTTTTTGTTGGGAATATATGATGGGGATGTGGATCAAAGAATATCAAAGGCAAATTCAATCTATAATAATTTGAATGAAGAATTTTCCATGAAAATGGGTATGGATATAGGAACAATTGAGCTTGGGCGTTTCGGTAGACCGGAGTTTAATCCTGAGCTAGATATGCTAGCGGATCCTTTGAATACATTTGTTAAGACATTTAAATATCTAAAAGGTACACGACCAGCATTAGCACTGTTTGTTGGTGAACATTTGCCGCAAAACTTTAAAAATAATTTTAAGATTATAAGTGGTAAAACATTTTCAATTGGTTTAAAGAAAATAGAGACTCCCATAGGTATAATGAAAACACAAATAGTGCAAAAATCTGAACCAATAAAAGCTATTCCAAATACTGTTGCAAATGCCACTGTTATGCAGATTGATTTGGAAGGCTCGACAGGATTTAGTCAAGAATTGAATGAAAAGTTTGGATCAAAAGAAGTTGCACAGGCTTATGAAGAAATCTATTGGCTTATGGATACCGTATCATTGAAATATGGACTGCATAGGATCCGATTGGAAGGGGATGCTTATATTGCAGGAAGAGGGGAAGGTGATGCGCTGGGAAACAAATCCCAAGGTCTGTTACCCGATGCTTTAGCGCTTGTTGAGGCTGCAAGAGAAATGGGAGAGAAATTTTATGAGTGGAAAAAGTGGAAACTAAAAGAATTTAAAAATCTGGATGAATTAAAAAAATTGGAATTACGAATAGGTATTCACACAAAAAAGAAATCTATAGAAATCGAAGATATGATAGCTATCGCTGGTAAACGAGAAGAAGAAATGAAATATATTCCTGTAGAGAAAGGTAAGGTGACAATTCATACATCAAATATAACTAGCGATATTTTGGGTGATCAGCTAATGAGTTTATTGGGTTATAGTAGGGAAAAAGTTACAAAAACTTTATTTGGGTCAGGCCCAAGACGTAAGAGAGCGAGTAATCTTATTACTAGTGCACGTAGTTATGTGGGAAAATTATCAGAAAATGAAATACGACTAAGTAATGGTATGGTATTTCAGTTAGATTCTGTAGTAGGAAAAGCAAATGCTGTATCAAAAGACCAAGTTTATGAAATTAATTCACGATATGCTGCATATGCTATTGTTGAGATGCTTAGTAGATTACCTGAAGAATTTAATATTGATATGTTTATAAGAATTATTCAAACTTTGGGTTCAAAAATTACAAACTATACAGATACTCGAGCTGTTCTAAATGCAGCATAATTTCAATTGAAAAATCCATAAATAAAAGTAAAATATAAACATTGTATGAAGTGTAAACATGTTGATGTTGTTAAATTTATTTAGTGAGGTACTATTTATGAGTAATAATCAAGTTGATCTATTTGGTAATCCTGTACAGACTAAGAACCTTAAGGAAATTAAGAAAGAAGAGATAAAGCAAGTTAAAGAAATAGAAAAAGCAAGTAAACCTAACCCTAAAGAAACAATATCCATTCTACCTGAAAAACGAAAGCTTGTTGATCCAATTCGTCAAACCTACTATATCGAAAAAGCTCTAGTGGAACGCGTGAAACTTTTTGCTTATGTGAAGCGACACCGCATTTCTGAGGTTGTAAACCTTGCAGTTGAAGAGTATTTGGAGAAGAATAAGTAGGTGCTTTTGTTAGTATTGTTCAGAACTTTAACAGATAACTAAGAGTATTCAAACCCAAAATCAAAACGAGAACATATGCTGAAGACTACACGCCTATTGATTTTTCAAATAGTCTATTTCATTTTCCACTTACTTTCTAAAGATTTTCTAGCTTTTTATAATGAGGCAGCTCTGACGGGATTTCGACATATTCATAAGGCTGTTCCTGCACTACCTGTTGTAAAAATTCTATCTTTAATTGATTTAATATCATTGTCTTTAAAAAATCAACGCAGCGTTGATTTTTTACCTAAAACACCAGTCCGGCCTCATAATAAAAAAATTCGAACTAACACAAAAACGAAAAAAAACAAATAATTAAATATAATGAGGCGGTTCTGGGTTGTCTTCAAGACCTTCCTAGCTTCTTATCTTAATATTTTGTATATTTTAAAAAAATAATTTAAGGATAATAAAATGTCAAAATTCATTAAAAAACTTAACGATAAAAATATCATTATGTTTGATGGCGGACTGGGAACAATGCTTTTGAAAAAAGGGGTTGTTTTAACGGAGAATCCATTGGAGATATTAAATGTCGAACAACCGGAAATAGTTCGATCTATTCACGAGGAATATGTGAAAAGTGGTGCAGATGTTTTGACAACAAATACTTTTGGGCTTAATAGATATAAACTAGCTGAATATGGTTTAGCTGATAGACTCGAAAAGCTTTGTCTTGCAGGAGTGAAAATAGCACGTGATGCTGCAAAAGGAAAAGCATTTGTTGCCGGAGGAATTGGTCCTATTGGTAAGCTTGTGAAACCATTGGGTGAGCTGGATTTCGAAGAAGCATATGAGATATATAAAGAGGCTGCGCATGCATTTGAAAAGGCAAAACCGGATGTTATAATTCTCGAAACTATGCTTGATATCCAGGAAGTGCGAGCTGCTTGTTTGGCAATTAAAGAAACTACAGACATACCATTTATTGTTAGTATGACATACGAAAGTGGAAAGCGAACAACTACGGGTTCGAGTCCTGAAGTGTGTGCGGCAATTGCAGAAAGTTTGAGCGCAGTATGCATTGGCGCGAATTGTTCTACAGGACCTGAGGAACTTTATAATGTCGCAGAAAAGCTTATATCTACGACGAACCTGCCTGTCCTCATTCAGGCAAATGCAGGCAATCCTATTGTTAAAGACGGTCAAACGATATTTCCACTTAATGCTAGTGACTTTTCAAAGCAAACGAAAAAGATTGCAGAATTGGGAGTGAAACTTATCGGCGGATGCTGTGGAACTTCTCCGGAACACATTTTCGAAACTAAAAAACTTTTAAAAGATATTACAGTTGAACCAAAACCCATAAACACAACAAGCTACCTAACATCCAGAACAAGTATTGTAAAACTTTCTGAGTATCCTATTATAGTCGGGGAGCGAATAAATCCTAGTGGCGTAAAAAAAGTTCGTGAGAGTATTTTAGCGGGCGATTATTCGTATATTTTTCAGGAAGCAGGTGAGCAGATCGAAAAAGGCGCTGATGTTTTGGATGTAAATGTATCGCATCCGGATATTGATGAGGCTAAAGTTATGCACACTGTTGTAAGTGAAATCTCCAAAATTTATGACGTGCCTTTATCTTTTGATTCTTCATCCATTGAAGCACTTGAAAGAGGGCTTAGATATTATCCCGGAAAAGCATTGGTGAATTCTACAGACGGTGAAATGCACAAAATGTCAAAAGTGCTTCCATTAGTCAAAAAATATGGAGCATCTATAGTTTGTTTAACCATGGATGAGAATGGAATCCCCGAGACTACAGAGCAGCGTGTAAAAATTGCTGAAAAAATAATTAAAATGTGTGACAAAATCGGAATTGCACGAAAAGATATATTTGTTGATACATTGACACTTGCAATATCCACTGAACCTGATAGTGCTATGAAATCTGTTGAATCTTTGAAACTAATAAAAAAGCAATTTGGAGTTCGAACATTCTTAGGTTTAAGTAATATTTCTTACGGACTTCCAAATCGACAGTTTATCAACACGAGCTTTTTGACGATGGCAATTGCACATGGACTTGATGCAGCTCTTACGAATCCAAAAAATGATCAGGTTCGAGGCGCATTTGCAGCAGCAGCCTTGCTTCGAGGATCAGACCGAGCAGCAAAACGTTACTTAGGTTATTCGTTTGAGGGGACGCAAGCTGTACAGAAAGAGGAAAAAGATACAACACTTTTTGATGCTATTTTAAGAGGCAATAAAACTTCAGTTGATAAGTTGTTTAAGAAGGAATTAGAAAATACTGAACCACTCGATATACTAAATAAAGTAATTATTCCTGCGCTTGATGAAGTTGGAAGAAAATATGATAAAGGTGAATATTTTTTGCCGCAACTTTTATATGCTGCAGAAGCTGCAGAGGCTGCTACTGAAAATTTACAAAAAATAATGAGTTTTGATAAAACTGAGAAAAAAGCGCAAACCATAATATTTGCAACTGTAAAAGGTGATTTGCATGATATAGGTAAAAATATTGTTATTAGTGTCTTGAAAAACTATGGTTATAAAATAATCGATCTTGGCAAAAATATTGACGCTGAGAACATCATACAGCAAGCAATTGAAAATAATGCAGATGTTATTGCATTATCAGCACTTATGACAACTACAATGAAAGAAATGGAAAAGGTCATTCAAACTTTGGATGAAAAAAATATTCGCAGCAAATTTAAGGTTATACTTGGCGGTGCTGTAGTAAATGATGAATATACGAAAAAAATTGGAGCTGATGGATACAGCAAAGATCCAATTGATTCGATAAAATTATTGAAAAAATTAATGGGGTGAAAAAGGAGAAAGAACCACCATGAAAAGCCGAATATATGCATTTCTTGCACACATCATAATCACTCTTTTGAGTAAAACCTTAAGGTTGAGAAAATATAATACGGAAAATTACGAAAAAATTAAGCAGACAGGTAAAAATGTAATTTATTGTTTTTGGCATGGTACACAGTTTATATTGGTTTATAGTCACAGAAATCGTAATGTTAATATTATGTCAAGTTTGTCAAAAGATGGTGATATTCAAGCTGGAATCATGAAAAGTTTTAATTACAATGTAATCCGGGGTTCCAGTACAAAAGGCGGACCAAAGGCAACTCGCCAGATATTGCGAGAGTTGAACAAAGGAAATGATACGGCATTTGCAGTGGATGGACCAAGAGGACCAATATATGAAGCTAAGATGGGTGTAATTTTTTTGGCTGCTATGACAGGCAGTGTACTTTTGCCGGTTGCGGCCTCATGCAAAAATGCTTGGATTTTTGAAAAGGCTTGGGATAAATATGTTTTGCCAAAACCATTCACAAAAGCTGCATATATGTATGGTGAACCTATTGTTGTTGAAAAAAAGGATGATTTTGAGCAAAAAAGGTTTGAACTTGATAATGCATTGAAACTACTTAGAGAAGAATTAGACAAAAGAATCAAAAACCATTGAAATACAAAGATTTTTGGATATAAAAATAGACTTATTTACTTGACAAAAATGATAAAAAAAATTATTATCAAAAAATTCGTTTGAGAGAATAATATGAAGATAATCATTGCTCAATTAGCTGAAAAAAAAGAAGCCTTATATGAAGAAAAAATTAGTACAAAAGGCTTATTTGCTGAAAATGACGGAGTAAAGGGACTTTTTGTAAAACTAAAAGCTCTTTATATTTCTAAAATGCTCATTGTAAACGGCAATATTACAGGTAAAGTTGAATCAAAATGCAATAGGTGTTTAGAATTTTTTGCAGCTGAATATGAAGCTCCATTTGAGCAAAGCTATGAAATTACAAATCAGGATGATGAAATTTTATTAGATGAAGATATAAGACAAGCATTTTTGCTTGGATTGCCAATAAAATTTCTTTGCAATGAACAATGTAAAGGTCTCTGCGATGCATGTGGAATAAATCTTAATACTGGCAAATGTGAATGTCAGAAAAAAGAAAAAATTACTCCATTTTCGCAATTGAAAAATTTAATTAACAAAAAAAAGAATTGATAGCGAGGTAAAATTATGCCAAATCCAAAAAGAAGACATTCTAAATCAAGAAGAGATAAAAGACGAGCAAACTGGAAATTAGAAGACGTCCAATCAGTAAAATGTCCACAATGTGGAGACAATGTTCTTCCTCACAAAGTTTGTGCAAGTTGTGGTTATTACAAAGACGAAACAGTAATAATTGTTAAACAAACTAAGAAAAAAGAAAATAACGAAGAATAATTTAATAATTGGAGAAAAACATGAAAATTGCTGTTGATGCAATGGGTGGTGATAATGCTCCAGAAATCAATGTTTTGGGTGCTATACACGCATTAAAAGCAAAAATAGCTGACGAAATTGTTTTGGTTGGCGATGAAAATAAAATAAAAGCAAAACTTCCTAAATTCTTTTCAAAAGATATTCCTATCTCTATAATAAATACTGATCAAATGATAGATATGCATGAGTCTCCTGCACAAGCTTGCAGACAAAAAAAAGATGCCTCAATAATGATTTGTGCGCGTTTAGTGAAAGAAGGGAAAGTGGATGCATATGTAACTGCAGGTAATTCAGGTGCTGCAATGGCTGCTGCACTTATTAACTTGCGTAGAATCAAAGGGATACATAGACCTGCAATTGCAACCATGATGCCTGACAAAGAATCTAAGTGTCTGTTACTTGATGTTGGTGCAAATGTTGATTCCAAGGCTAAGCATCTTTTGCAGTTTGCAATTATGGGTAGCGTATATATGGAACATATTTGTAATGTTAAAAATCCAAAAGTGGGATTGTTAAGTATTGGTGAAGAAGACTCGAAAGGAAATGAACTAAGTCTTGAAGCATTTGAACTTCTGAAGCAGACTCCATTGAATTTTGTTGGGAATATCGAAGGAAGGGATATTCCGCAAGGTTTAGTTGATGTTGTTGTTTGTGACGGATTTGTTGGAAATGTCGTTTTAAAGTTAGCAGAGGGGCTTGCTCTAACTGTTCTTGGTCTTTTAAAACAAGAGATAAAGAAAAACATTGTTAGAATATTTGGTTATGGGTTATTACGAGGTGCTTTTAAAACAATTAAGAAAAAAATAGATTCCAATGAATATGGGGGTGCTCCACTTCTTGGAATTGATGGGACAGTGATAATTTCACATGGTTCATCTGATGCAAATGGAATAAAAAATGCAATTAGGGTTGCTGTTGAAAGTGTTAAACATAATCTTCCTGTAGAAATTGACAGGAAAATAAAAGAATATCATGCAGAGGATACAAATGAATAAAAAAAAGAGTGCTTGCATTATAGGGTTAGGATATTATTTGCCGGAGAAGATTTTGACAAACCAAGATTTGGAAAAAATAGTTGATACGAGTGATGAATGGATCACTACTCGAACTGGTATAAAAGAACGTAGGATAGCTGCTGAAAATGAAGCAACCTCTGACTTGGGTTATAATGCAGCAAAGAGTGCATTGGAAGCTGCAAATGTAAATCCCGAGGAAGTTGAGCTTATTATAGTCGCAACCATCACACCTGATATGTTTTTTCCCGCAACTTCATGTCTTATCCAGCAAAAATTAGGTGCAAAAAATGCAGCAGCATTTGATATGTCAGCTGCTTGTACAGGCTATATTTATGCATTGTCAGTTGGTAAACAATTTATTGAGAATGGAACATATAAAAAAGTACTTGTAATCGCAAGTGATACAATGTCTAGAATAACTAATTGGGAAGATCGCAACACATGTGTATTATTTGGTGATGGGGCAGGTGCTGCACTTTTGTCAGCAGAAGATTCAGACTGTGGGATACTATCAACATATTTAGCAGCAGATGGCACGCATTCTGACCTACTATTCATGCTGGGTTGTGGATCAAGGCATCCTGCTGATCAAGATGTCATCGATAAAAAAATGCAATTTCTTCAAATGTCTGGTAATGAAGTATTTAAACTGGCAGTCGGAAGTATGCTAAAAAGTTCTGAAAATGCTTTAAATTTGGCAGGACTGGGAAAAGATGATGTATCGCTCGTTATTCCGCATCAAGCAAATCTTAGAATTATTAATGCAATTGCTAAAAGGTTAAAAATTGGATCTGAAAGATTGTATATAAACATAGAAAAATATGGAAACATGTCAGGTGCAACAGTTGCAGTTGCACTTGCTGAAGCTGCAGAACAAGATCGATTAAAAAAAGGCGATATAATATGCCTTACTGCATTTGGTGCAGGTTTAACTTCGGGAGCAGGAGTGATAAAATGGGGAAAATAGCATTTGTCTTTCCAGGGCAGGGTGCGCAATTCATTGGGATGGGAAAGGATTTTTATGATACTTTCACGTCTTCAAAAAACATCTTTGAACAAGGAAATGAAATTCTAGGTAGGAATCTTACAGAAATCATTTTTTCAGGCAATGAACATGAATTAAAGCAAACTCAAAATGCGCAGGCAGGAATATTTTTAATGAGCATAGCGATTTATTCGGTAATAAAGGATAGACTTGTTCCTGATTATGCAGCAGGCCACAGTCTTGGTGAGTATACTGCACTTTGCGCATCTGAAGTTTTTGACCTCAAAACGTGTACTAATCTTGTCAAAAAAAGAGGTGAATTCATAAATCAGGATGTTTGTGAAAATGTTGGCGGCATGATAGCAGTCATTGGGATGGAAGAAGATTCTATAAATGAAGTTATTGAAGGGATCAAAAAAGATAGTGATAACTATGTTGGTGTTGCAAATTATAACTCTATTGGACAAATTGTAATAAGTTACGAAGGCGATGAAACATTTAGAAATCAAGTTGTTGAACAATTTACAAAAAATGGTGCCAAGAGAGCACTTCCACTCAATGTTGCAGGTGCATTTCATTCACCACTTGTTGATGGAGCTGCATATAGAATGCAAGATGAGCTCAAAGAAACTGAAGTCAAGCATCCTCAAATACCGGTTATTTTTAATTACAATGCAGATATTGTAAATGATATTGAAGATATCAAAACTATGATGGTCAATCAAATTAAGTCTCCTGTTCAGTGGATAAATACAATCAATCATCTTGGATCAGCTGATGTTGATACAATTATTGAAATTGGGCCGGGAAAAGTTTTGACAGGACTTAATAAACGAATAAACAAGAATTTCAATTTAATGAATATAGAAAAAATTAGTGATCTAGAAAAAATAGAAGCTGTTTTAGTAAATAAATAGAAGCTAAGTCTCGCCTAATAATATGAAAACCTTCGGTTGTAATAGCCGGAGGTTTTTTTTTGTGCAATATTATTTTCTAAGTTTATAAATGAGTTCTTCATATTCCAAACAATTCAGCACATCTTTTTTTTCAAGATATCCTCTTCGAGCTGTCATCAGTCCAAATTTTATATTATCCATCTGATCAATTGAGTGTGCATCAGATCCAAAAGTCATAATTACACCATTTTCTTTTGCCTTCTTACAGTTTAAATCATTCAAATCAAGTCTATCAGGATAACAATTGATTTCTAAGGCTGTATTTGTCTCTTTGGCAGCTTTAATCACTGCATCAATATCAACTGCATAAGGTTCACGTGTTCCTATTAGCCTACCTGTTGGATGTGCAAATATATTAACAAAGGGATTTCCCATAGCTTTCAAAATACGATTAGTCATAGTTTTTTCGTCCTGCTTAAAGTTTGTATGAATTGCTGCGATTACAATATCGAACATTTTGAGTATTTCATTCGGATAATCAAGTGATCCATCATTTGTAACATCAACTTCAGCACCTGCAAGAATCTTTATGTTTTTATATTTCATATTTACTTGTTTAATTTCTTCGAGTTTTTGCATGACTTTAGATTCAGATAAACCATTTGCAATCTTTAAAGTTTGAGAATGATCTACAATTGCAGCATATTCATATCCTTTAGAAATAGCTTTTTTTGCAATATCCTCGATGGAGTTATAACCATCACTATAGTTTGAATGAACATGCAGATCACCTTTAACATCAGATAATTCAACAAGCTTCGGAATTTTGTTTTCACGACTTAATTGAATCTCACCTTGATCTTCTCTGAGTTCTGGTGGAATGTATTGTAGTCCCAATGTTTTATAAACTTCGTTCTCATTTTTTCCAGCCAGCATTTTATTGCTTTTTTCATCGAAAAGTCCATATTCATTGATTTTCTGATTTTTTTTCATAGCTATCCTTCTCAATTCAATATTATGCTGTTTTGATCCTGTAAAATACACTAAAGCAGCACCCCAAGATGAATCATCTATTACACGCAGATCAACTTGAATATTTGTGTTTGTTATAATACTCGATTTTGTCTGACCGTGAGCAGTGACTTGTTTTACAATAGGCATGGAAGTAAATGCATCCATAGTTTCTTCAGCTTTTTTTGAACTGACCAAAATATCAATATCGCGAATACTTTCTTTTCCTCGCCGCAAACTGCCTGCATAACTTATGTTTTTAATAGACTGAAGTTTTTTTAAGTTATTAATAATTTGTTCAGCAGTAAACAAAGCAGTCTGTAAGTTCATAAATTGCGACGATTCATTTAAAAGTCTAATACCTTTTAAAATATTTTCTTCTGTTTTTTGTTTAATACCAGGCAAAC
This sequence comes from bacterium, assembly GCA_042566505.1. Taxonomy (GTDB): domain Bacteria; phylum RUG730; class RUG730; order JBDRED01; family JBHPKP01; genus JBHPKP01. The sequence continues at coordinate 24,092 of JBHPKP010000010.1, forward strand.
CGCTGATCTCATGGTGGAGTGCTTTTTTTTCGAGATCACGAAGACTTTTTAGTTCCAACTTGTCATACAAAAGTTTTGCGGTTTTTGGTCCAACACCTTGAATTAGTGTCATCTTCATGAGAATTTCCGGTGTATTATGTTTCAAGGTCTCATATGATTCAATGTTCCCGGTTTCTAAATATTCTTTGATTTTTGACTCGAGATCTTTACCAACACCCGAGATGGATGATAGGGAATCATCTTTATAAAATTCTTCTATACTTTTTACCAGTGATTCAATATTATTTGCAGCTCGTCGATATGCTTTGATTTTAAATGGATTTTCATCACGAAGTTCAAGTATGTCTGCAATTTCATTAAATATGTGTGCTATTTCTTTGTTTTTCATTGTGAAAACCTCTATAATTTATTAAATTGATTAATTATTATATAAAATTAAATTTAATAAATTTAGGAGAAACTCATGATAAATCACATAATTTGGAAAAACAATAAACTGATTTGTTTAGATCAGACAAAACTTCCACTTAAAAAAGAATTCTTTCAATGCAAAAATTATTCAGATGCCTGTAAGTCGATAAAAGATATGATTGTAAGAGGTGCGCCACTAATTGGAATAACTGCTGCATATGGAATTGCGCAAGCTGTTTATCAAAAACCTACTCTAACGAAAATATATTTTGCGAAAGTGTGTAATGACTTTACAAAAACCAGACCAACAGCAGTAAATTTATTTTGGGCAATAGATAGAATGAAAAAAGTATTTTATAAAAACTATAATAAAAAGAATCTTTCACAAATACTTATTTCAGAAGCTAAAAGAATTCATAAAGATGATATTGAAATCAACAAGAAAATAGGTTTGAATGGTCAAAAACTCATCAAAAAGAAGATTAACATTTTAACGCATTGCAATGCTGGAGCTTTGGCAACTGCAGGGTATGGCACAGCGCTTGGTGTTATTCGGGCTTTGCACGAAAAAGGTAGAGTAAATATGGTTTATGTGGATGAGACCAGACCGTATTTGCAAGGCGCACGTCTTACTGCTTGGGAACTTATGGAAGATAAAATTCCATGTAAGTTAAATTGCGATAATATGGCAGGCTATCTTATGTCCAAGGGTTTGATTGATCTGGTTGTAGTTGGTGCTGATAGAGTTGCTGCAAATGGTGATGCTGCAAACAAAATTGGTAGTTATTCATTATCGATACTTGCAAAATATCACAGAATCCCATTTTGGGTTGCAGCGCCTGTTTCTACGTTCGACATGAAAACAAAAAATGGTAATGATATCATTATCGAAGAACGTCCTATCGAAGAAGTGACTCATTGTAATGGCAAACTTATAACTCTCAAAAAAATGAAAGCTGTTAATCCGTCATTTGATGTTGTTCCATTTAAAAATATTTCTGCGATTATTACGGAAATGGGAGTAATAACTAAATTACAAGATATAAAAAATATTACCCAACGTAAATAATGTATTGAATACCATTTTGTTTTCTACTATAATTATTAACTTAAAATCGTCGAAAAAAAAATATTTAAGTAAGGATATCAAATGCACGATTCAAAAAAAATTAATTTACCAAAAACATCTTTTTCCATGAAAGCAAATTTGGCAAACAAAGAACCAATGATGCAAAAAGACTGGGAAAAGAATAAAATATATTCAAAGATTCTCGATAAAAATAAATCCAATAAACATTATATTCTGCATGATGGTCCTCCATATGCAAATGGCAATATTCATATTGGGCATGCCTTAAATAAAATCTTAAAAGACATAATCATTAAGTTTGAAATGATGAAAGGAAATTATGCGCCATATGTTCCGGGTTGGGATTGTCATGGTCTTCCGATAGAGTTTCAGCTTTTAAAAGAAATGAATACTGACAAAAATAAAGTTGATCAGCTTGACTTTCGAAAAAAAGCAGCAAAATTTGCAAAGAAATGGATCAAAATTCAAAAAGAGGAATTTAAAAGACTTGGAATTTTTGGTGATTGGGAAAATTCATATCTTACACTTGATCCAAAATATGAAGCAGTTATTATTAGATCGTTTAAAGAAATTGCAAAAAAAGGTTATATTTATCGAGGACAAAAGCCTGTATATTGGTGTAAGTCATGTGAAACAGCATTAGCAGAAGCCGAAGTAGAATACGCTGACCACAAGTCACCATCTGTATTTGTGAAATTTCCGTTAAGACAAATAGACTTAAAAATTATAGATGACATAAAAAATACTTTTATTATTTCATTTGAACTTTGCAGGCTTTCACAAATTTTAGGTAAAATTTCAAGCGACATTTTTAGTCCAACAATATCACGAGGAGTATTTGCATTACATGAAATCCTACTAATTAACCTATCAATATCACGTATATTTTTTAGATTTTCCCTAATAGATTCCCGAATACTATTATTTTCAACGAAGAATTTTACAATTTTTTGACGTATTTTAATTTTTTTACTATCTAATAAAGGCTTTAATAACCAATCTTTAATTTTCCTTGAACCCATTGGAGTAAGTGTAGTGTCAATGCAGTCTAAAAGACTGTGCTTCCTTTTTCTAGTGTAATAATTTTCTACAAGTTCTAGATGCCTTATTGTATTTTCATTCATAAGCATGAAGTGATTTGGATTATATATTTTAATTTGTTTAAGATGTTCAGATGCAGACTTATAATTTCTCGTTACATAATTGAGCATGTTAATACTGGCATTGAATAATGTTTTAGATGTTATGTTTTTTTTGACAACTTTATTAACCAAATTTTCATTAAGTAGGTTTGCATCTGAATAATTGTTATCAAGACTTGTTGAAATTGCAGAAATATTTTTTTTAATTGTGTTTATTAAAGGTAAATTATCAAATTCTGCAGGTAAAATTATTTCAGTTGGTGAGTATTTTTTGATTTCTGAAATTATAGAATCAATATCATTTAAATTATCAAATAATGCTCCTAGAAAATCACCTGTTGAAATATCAATAATTGTTAGACCAAGTTCATTTGTGTCAAGATCGGGAAATAAACCTAAGATGTAATTATTATTTTTTTCATCGAGCATATTCTCCTCAACTACAGTGCCGGGGGACATAACTCTTACTACTCCGCGCTTTACAATTTTTGTTCCTTTTGAAGGTTCCTCTAATTGTTCACATACACCTATTTTATTCCCGGATTTTAAAAGTTTCGACATGTAATTGCCTGCACTATGATGAGGTACACCGCACATTGGTATACCATTTCTTTTGGTGAGCGTAATACTTAAAATTTGTGATGCTTTTTTTGCATCATCTTCAAACATTTCATAAAAATCACCCAAACGAAAAAAAACAATAATATCAGGATATTTATTTTTTACCTCATAATACTGTTTCATGAGAGGTGTAACATTTGTGTTTGGAGCAGCTTTTTGGGTCATTTATTTTTCCTACTGCATCCAATTACCAAGACACTCAATGACTTTTAGAGCTTGTTCCTTATTCGAAATGTTAAATTTGGATTTTTGGCTATACATATCATTTTGTTTTCTATATCTTCTTATTGAGTATTTATCAGCACTATATTTATTATTTTTAGGTTCCCACTGTTGATATTTAAAAATAATTGTAGTCCATGCTCCTCTGGTTAAAACATGTTTATCCAGTTCTTTTACCAGAACAACCCCATCTTCTTCATAAGTAATCGTAATATCATCTATTGTTGCAAACATACGCCCTCCTATTTATTTTTTATAGTTATGGTGTAGTATCCACCAGCTTTTCTACTGCCTTTACGCTCAATTAGATTTAACTCTATTAATGCATTTATTTGTCGTTCTATCGTCGCAAGTGACCTATCATTGAACTTTGTTGATAAGTCTTTCGCTTTTATTCCGGGATTATCAGATATAGTTTTATACAATGTTTTTAATCCCTCATTTAATCCCTCAGAAGTAGACGCTTTCGTTTTATATAAAGTAACTACAAAATTAGAACCGATTTCTTCATATGCTGGTTCCGGTAGTTCAGCATCTTTTATTAAAGTATTTATTTTTTGTATTCCGGATCCCCAACGTTCTACATATCCCGTAAAATACAGCATTTCAGCAATAGCCGGATTACGCAGTACAGATTTATGTTTTTTATTTAAATCTTTAAGTCTAATACCGTCAGGAAGTCTTCCAGGTGACCATATTTCAACACGATCATCGAAGACAGCTATGTCTATATGCCCAGAAATCATATAATCTCTATGAATAACAGCATTGACGATTGGTATACAATTGGTAATTTTCAATATTTTGCTCCTTGTAACTATTAGTAATAGGTATACAATGTTTAATAGTAATTCCTTCTGGAGATACGAGCACTTCCTTCACAATAAGACGCAATATTTTTTGACGTTCTTCTAAATTCAAATTATTTGCTGATTGACCTAAATTCTTTAAAAATCCTTCAAGATTATCAGCAAAATCTAATTGTTGCTGCTGATTTAAAAATTTCATCTCCAAAGACTCCAACTCTACTTTTAATGTTGTTTCTCTTTTCCTTAAATCCGGCATCCTCTCACGCAACTCAGACAATGGAAGCAAATCTTCTTGATATGCATCAAGCAATTTGTCCATGCCTTTCTTAATTCGAATTTGTTCTTTGATAAGCTTATCTTTGCGAATTTGAATTGGCGCTGTCTCCTGTGCTCTTTTAGCTTTTTTATTAATTTCTGCTCGAACTATTTCAGGATTCTCTAAAAGCTTCATCACTTCACTCCATACTAATTCATCCAAATAATCTTGCCGAATAGGACGATTTGAGCAAACCTTCTCTACACCCATCCTCCAACGTTCTGAACGCGAACAACGATAATAATGTAGCTTCTCTCCTTTCCTATTATACTTAGGTCCTGACACACGGTATATTGCATAACCACATGACTCACAAACCAAAAGACCCTGCAATAGTGTATTAATTTTTGTATTACGTGTAGAAAAATGCTTATTCTTTGATAAGCGTTCTCGAGCTAATTCAAATGTTTCTTTAGAAATGATTGGCAATACAGGCACAGATATCCACTCACTTTCAGGTCTTTCACGAGTCAAGTATCCTTTTGCAGGTTTTCCTCTCCAACGATTCCTTTTAGACTTAACATCCCTTATGCTTTCATGTCTTCCAAATGCTGCTTGGCCTTTATACGCGGGATTTTTTAATAGCTGGGCAACTGTCCGTGGCAACCATTTCCCTTTTCCTGTACTTGTACTAACTCCCTCTTGATTTAGCCATCTCGCAATACCTAATATTGATTTTCCTTCCTCACTATATGCTTCGAATACTCGACGTACCACTTCTGCTTGTTCTTCTACTATTTCATATGATGCATTATTATATTCCGTCTTTTTGTTATAACGATATCCATATGGAGCACGACTAAGAACATTCACATTCCCCATTTTTGCCTGATGTTTCTTCCCTCTTCGGCTTCGTTCTACTATTTGCGCTCGTTCATATTCTGCTATCATACCTTGAAACTGCAGCAATAATTCCTCTTCAGGCGTATTTGCCTTTGGCGATTTTATAAATATTATTTCTGCTCCTGCTCGATTAAATTCTTCTATTAATAATACTTGATATGCATATTTCCGACTTAATCTATCTGGAGAATATATCAATACTTTCTCTATTTGACCTTCACTTGTTAAATCTCTCAATCTTTCTAGTCCTGGTCGGTTTAAATATGCTCCACTATATCCATCATCTTTAAAATACCATTCATCAGGAATTTTGTAACCTTGCTCAGATGCATATTCTTTTAATGCGTTTACTTGACTATCTATTGTATGATCTTCCTTTTGACGATCAGATGATACCCGCGTATATATCGCTGCTAATTTCAACTTCTTTTACCTCATAAATTTTTTCTGTTACTTTCGTCTTTTCTTTCATATCACTCTTTACTTTCCTAAACAATATATCATAAACCTGTTCCATTTTTTGTTTTCCCAAGCGATCAAACTCGTATTTACAACATACTTGTCTTTCTCTTGTTTTATTTCCCATTCTCTTTTATGTAACCTTTTAGTGCTTCGGTTACTATATAACTTATATTTATTTTCATCTTCCTGCTTAATCCCCGAACCACCTTTATTAAACTTATTGGCAATTTGATTATTACTGCTTCTTTCTCCTCCGGAATTTCCATTGCTTGTCCTCTTATCAAAGCCTCTTGTACATAACGATATGCTTGCGGTCTCGATATCCCATACTCTTCTCTCATCATTTCGATTGCCTTCTGACTTGACGCAAATTCCTTCAACAACTTCAGCGCTGTGTTGATTCGTTTTACTTTTTCGATTTCTGTACTTCGTCCTTTCATAATTCATATTTATATATATTTTTGTGAACATGTCAACTAAAATCCTTTTTTTATTTTATTACTTTCATCCACTTTCGATAACTTAATTTTTTGGAATTCCTCGTATCTTCGTCGTTCTCTTATTCTCCAGTCTTCTGGAAAGTTACAAATTCGATCAAATTCAAATTTACCTATTGTATACATATCGTGTTACTGATTGTTTCTCGGATAGCTAATAGAGGCCATTCATAAACAGGTTCTCGTTGAGCTGTTTTTGGATTAATAATGTATTTTTTTCGAAAATGATCGATGAAGAATTCTTGAACAGAAGCTATTTGTTCAAAAATATTTGTTTTAAAATCAGCATATACTGATATTGGACTTGATTTATCTTTCCCTTCAAAAATAGCACATTTAACTAAAGCTTCTGGTATATAATGTTGTATATCTTTTCCAAAACATAGAAGACCAGCAATATTTAGTTTATTTCCTGTGAATAAATTCAGTTTATTTAAAATATCTTTTTGTTTGTCTTTTTTATGATTAGGGAGACTTCTTTCGTATTTAGCTTTCTTTAAAAACCAGTTTATCGTTTTGCGATCTAAAGCCCCTTTGTATCCATTTATAATTGTTTTCTCATAACGATATTTAGGATTATCTCTTTCATAAAGGAACTTTTCAACTTCATAGCGAGAAAGATACATATTGCTGGTTCCAACTCGCTTAAAAGCTTTTCCCCTACAAAAGTAAGGTTTGCCAGGTCCATTTTTTATTTCTATAACTAAAAGACTTTTTCCATTTATTGTATCTTCGTAAATGTTTGGATATACCCTAGGTTCAATAGAAGATAAAATCATTGTTGATATTTTTTGGATTGTTTTATCAGAAACATCTTGACCGACAATTTTGCCAGTATCATTTATACCAAAATATAAAGTACCTTCACCATTATTTGCAAAAGCACAGATGTCTTCTAGTGCTGATTTTATTTCAGCTGTTGATTTTTTAAATTCTATTTTTTGTGTTTCTTTTAATTTCATTTTTTTAAAGATTTTATAGCAAAGATTTTATTACAAATACTAAACTATCTCAGCAGATAATGCCCATTCAATCACCCATTCAGATTCATGTTTTTCAAGACAAATGACTGAACTACTCTTAAAATCAAAAATCGATAATAAGTCAGTATTTATGAACAAATATGATAACATTTTTTGGATGAAAGGTAAATGACTGACAACAATAACATTTTCGTCTATATTCTCTATTTCTGTAATGATATCTCTAGGGTCATCAAGTGGAGCAAGATTAGGTTTTTGGACTAATTTATCAGTGGAATCGATGTGTTCTGCAATTATGGAAGCAGTTTGTTTAGCTCTTAGCTTTGTACTGTGCCAAATATTGTCTGATTTATATGCAATTTTTTGAAGATGTTTAGCAATTTTTACAGTTTCTTGAATGCCTTTTTCGCTTAATATTTTCTCATCAATTGTAGGACTTGATATTGAATCAGCATGACGAACAATTAATAATTTCATAACTTTCTCACAAACTTATTTTTTTTTGAAATATTCCAACATACCAGACATGAGTTCAATAGGCAATGGGAAAATTGTAGTAGAGTTGTTTTCAGTAGCTATTTGACTCAGTGTTTGTAGATATCTAAGCTGTATTGATGTCGGATTTTTGCTCAATACATCAGCTGCATGTGATAATTTTTCCGATGCTTGATATTCTGCTTCAGCATGAATGATTTTTGCACGTCTTTCACGTTCTGCTTCTGCTTGCTGCGCAATTGCTCTTTGCATTTGTTCCGGAATCTGCACGTCTTTCACTTCAACTATAGTAACTTTTATTCCCCATGGATCCGTTTGCTCATCAATAATTTTTTGTAATTTGCCATTGATCTTATCACGTTGTCCCAAAAGTTCATCTAGTTCAGCTTCCCCTATCACGCTTCTAAGTGTTGTCTGAGAGATTTGTGATGTTGCATAAACATAATTTTCCACATCAACAATAGCTTTTGCAGGATCCAACACTCTAAAATAGCAAACAGCATTAACTTTGGCTGGCACATTATCTTTCGTAATAATTTCTTGCACAGGTACGTCCAAAACCATAGTACGAAGGCTTACCTTTACCATTTTATCGATAATAGGAATAACAAAAAATAGTCCAGGTCCTTTTGCCCCAACCAAGCGACCAAGTCTAAAAATTACACCTCTTTCGTACTCTTTTACAACTTTAATAGAGTTGTAGAGAAAAATAACACCTAGGAAAATCAGTAAAATTGGATTGATGAACATGTTAAAACCTCCAGCGAAATATTTTAATTAATATATAACTTTTTAATTTTTTTGTCATTATTATTATACATGTGTAAATTAATACTCTATCTTCTTCAAGAAAAGGCCTTTAGCTTCAGCAACTTGCCAATTTACAGTGCGTTTTCCACTTTTTAAAAGTTCCTTCACGATCAATGGCTCAAAATTCTCTTTCCCGATTTCTAAAAGAAGACCAACCATAAATCTGATCATTTTGTGCAGGAATCTGTTACCTTTGATTACGAAATATCTATATTTTTTTGTGTTAAAAATTTTAAATTGAATAATTTCACAGCTTGTCTGTTCCTTGGTATTGAATGACGTTGTGAATGCCTTAAAATTATGTGTTCCAATGAAATATTGGCCAGCTTGCTGCATTTTCTTTACATCCAAATTACTCCTAATCTGTGCAGAATATTTATAATCAAAAGGTAATGCGATATCTCCTAGAAAAACCCTATAAATATATTTTTTTGACTTTGCTTCTCGTCTAGGATCGAAACTTTTGGGAACTTTTTTAGCTTTTAGCACTTTTATGGTATCCGGAAGAAAATTATTTATTACAACAGGGATTTTTTCCATAGGAATTTCGAAAGCGGGTGTATATGCTGCAATATATCCAAGTGCATGCACACCAGCATCTGTACGAGATGAACTCTTTATTTTCATATTCTTTTTGTAAAGTATTTTGAGGGCATTTTCAACAGTGCTTTGGATAGTTTTTATATTTTTTTTATTTGTTTGTATTTGCCAACCATTAAAATCCGTACCATCATAAGCTAATGTCAATTTAATTGAATAGTTCATTTTATATCTCACTAAAATTTATAAATTTATAATGCTCTTTTTTAAAAAAATCTTTGGTTTTAGGATCACATAGCATTTTACGTTCATCAATGTTTATCATTAATTCTACAGTACTGCCATCAGGTATTTTTTTCATATCTTCAAAATTTAAAGATTCTAGAAAATAATCAGTGGTTTTCAATCCATTCGAGTCTAAAAAAACTTTCATTCTTTGGTATAATTCATTTGTTTCATAAAATGCTTTGAAAAATCTTATAGTTTTAAGTCCTTCCGGTTTAGCAATTTTTATAATTAAAGGTAATAGCTCCTCTCTCAAATGTGTATGATGATAACTATCTATATGTGTAAATTTGAAACCAGATGCTTTATAATCACTGATTTGTTTATAAATTTCCTCTTCAATTTTCAATAATGGCACTTTTCCTTTTTTATAGTTTAGATTTGGATCAAAAAATTGAGTCAAATCAAGATGAAAACTATTATTAGATTTTCCATGATATTCTGTAGTGATAATAATTTTTCGCATATGTAAGCTCCAAATTATAAAAAAATAATAAATATAGGGATAATAAGAAATGTAATTGTGTCACGCCATGTGAATTTATTTGTAATTCCCAAATTATGAGTATCATGCGGAAGGATTTTTGGCAGGTGAAGAGCATCAATATATTTATTCAAGGATCGCCAAAACACTCTAAATGTAAGAAGACTACTCTTATATCTGTGTTTAAACGGTCCCTTTTTAAAGTTAAAACCTTTCTTTTCCAAGCGAGTATTAACAATATCAAAATGTCCGAATAAAATTGGGACTAAGCTTAATGAAAAAGTGAGAAGAATCGATAAAGTTCTCACATTAATTCCAAATATTCTAAGAAATCCAAAGATTTGTTCCAATGCAAAAATTAGAGACATTATCTGTGTTGTCATAGGAACGAGCATAGAGAGCAAAATTAGAAAAAGAATTCTACCAACTAGGATATTTCCTGTTTGTATACCGGTTTTACTCACTGTTATACCTATGAGTTTTATATCATTCAAATCTTTGGGTGTAAAAAATATATGAAATATATATGTAACTATTAAAAAAATTAAAATTGGCTTAAAATGCTTCAGAAGTGTGATAATGGATATTCGCGATAAGATTACTAATAAACAGCTGAAAGCTACAAAAAAAACTATTAAATCAATTGTTTTAACAAAATATGAGAATATGGATATAAAGATTAGGAATAATACTTTTGTTCTGGGATCAAGTTTATGAATAAAAGAAGAGCCTTCTATGTACAAACTGCTTACGGCAGCTTGATCATATGTTTGAATATTTTCCATATTTAGCCTAATTTCAAATAATCTTTTGATTTATCAATTCTTCTGCGATTTGTACTGCATTACTTGCAGCACCTTTTAGTAGATTGTCACTTACTACCCACATATTCAAACCATGTTTCACAGTTTCATCTTTTCGAATCCTACCAACAAATGTTTCATACTTATTTTCAGCAAAAATTGGCATAGGATATTTAGAGTTTTTTAGATCATCTTCGACTATGATACCCTTAAAATCGGATAGTAATTCACGTGCTTTTTCAGGAGATAATTCTTTTTCGGTTTCAATATTTATTGATTCTGCATGTCCACGATATACAGGAACTCTAACAGTTGTTGCAGTTACTTTAATTAATTCATCTTCCATGATCTTTTGGGTTTCAAGAATCATTTTCATTTCCTCTTTGGTATAGCCATTTTCTAAAAACACATCTATTTGCGGGATTACATTATATGCTATTTGATATTGAAATTGTTTACATACCACTTTTTCACCATTTTCAATCTCTTTAATCTGCGAACTCAAGTCATCTATGCCTTTTTTTCCCGCACCTGATACAGCTTGATATGTGGAAACAACAACTCTTTTAATTTTTGCGTAATCATGCAAAGGCTTAAGTACTTGCACCATTTGAATAGTTGAGCAGTTTGGGTTTGCAATAATATAGCTGTCTTTTTTTAAAGCATCAGGATTAACCTCAGGCACAACAAGCGGGATATCTTGTTCCATTCGCCATGCACTAGAGTTATCTATGACGTAAACACCAGCTGCCTTTGCATATGGTGCAAATTCTTTTGATGTAGCACCACCTGCAGAAAATAGTGCAATATCGTAATTTTTAAAAGAATCTTTATTTAAAACTTCAACTGCTATTTTTCCACCATTAAAATCTATTAATTTTCCTTCCGATCTTTGGGAAGCTAATAATTTTAGTTCACCAACCGGGAATTCTCTTTTTTCTAAAGTTGCGATCATTTCTCGACCCACTGCGCCTGTTGCACCTACAACTATAACTTTATAATTTTTCATTTTACTTTACTCCTAATGAAAATGCGTATTGTCCAAAACCTTTGACAATACTTTAAATATTTACTTTATTTATAGACGAGAATTGTTGCTTGGTTTTTAGTTCTCGTCTTAACCCTCCCCTTTTTTCTAGCATTCCTAGCACTCACTGTGTCATTCCTGGCACCCCTCACCCCCTGGGTTGACTCATGCTAAACGCCAATCTCTGTCTCTCATCTCCTGCCCCCCTCTCCCAAGCTCGTGAGTATAGACTGGGGACATAGTTTACAAAGTGTAAAGGATGTCCCCATACAAGTGTAAACTATGTCCCCAGTCTATACACTAAACTCAGGAGAGGGGAATACATTAAGGATTAACTTTTATTGTTTTTGTTATGTATAAAAAAAGACCATTAACGCTCCAATATTATTCTGCATGAACATGACAAACACTATGCTAATTATGCGTTTCTTACTCAGCATTAGGATTTACTCCAAATTCTTGTTTTACCTAAAGTCGAGATATTTATTAATCTATTATTTTGTAAATGTTTTTTCAATATATTCTTTTTATTTGTAAAATATGCACATATGTGCTATGTTTCTATCATGGAAAATAAAATTTCAGAACTTCAAACCAAAATATTCGATACTATTGCAAAATTTATAGAAGATAATGGATATCCTCCAACACTCAGAGAACTGTGCAAACTTACTAACACGACTTCCACTTGGACAATCCGTTATCATCTAAACAAACTGCAAGCAGCCCGCTATATCAAAATCCAAGAAGGCCTGTCCAGAGGAATCATACTTGTGCATAGGCAAGCTGGCATTCCCCTTGTTGGTCACATAAGTGCAGGACTGCCTATTGAAGCAATCGAAAATATCGAGGAATACATTAATATTGGGGATGTTTTTGGTCATAGTTTTGATATTTTTGCATTACGAATAACAGGTAATAGCATGATAGGCGCCGGCATTCATGAT
>JBHPKP010000100.1:0-2216 GCA_042566505.1 bacterium
GAATTATTCCATTTTTAGCATATCCCGAGTATATCAGAAAAGCTATATATACGACGAACGCTATAGAGTCTTTGAATCATACGCTTAGAAAAATAACCAAAACAAGAGGTTCATTTCCAACTGATAATGCTGTCTTTAAATTGATATATTTAGGCTTGCAAAATGCATCTAAAAAATGGACAATGCCCATCCGTGATTGGAAGCTGGCATTGAACCAATTTGCTATAATTTTTGTAGGGAGGTTCCCTTTAACTTAAGGGATTCGATTGGTTATTTACACACTTAGGTTGACATACCCTATAGTAGTTCGATATGAAACTATTTTTTTGTCTCAACCACCAGCTTATCCGTCAACCTCAACCATTCGGTAGTTAAAACTTTAAGACGTATGGAATGCAAAAGTAAATTAAATCTATTTTCATCCAATCTATTTACTGCATCAATATAGTCATTCAATGTAACCTTGCCGTAAGAATAATTCACTGTTTCATCTTTTAATATTGATTCGGAAAGTTTGATTTTTTCAATAGCTATTTCAATTAATTTTTTCTCACGTTTAATTTGCAAATATAGATTTCTTAAATCAGTTTCAAGCTGAATTTTTTTATTTTCATTTGAAAGATTGGTTTTCTTGTGTTCTATTTTTGAGATTCTATATTTTGCGCGTTCAACTTGGCTCGAAAACGACCACTCAAACGAAAAACCTATATAAGTATTAGATTCGGAATTTTTTATTGTGTAATTGTCCCCTTCCAAGTTGTAACTTAGCAAAAGATTTGTTGATGGTAAAAGATCATTTGCATACTTATTAATATCTAGCGAACTTTTTTGTTTTAGAAGATTCAGAATTTTGTATGTTCTGCTTGTTTCCTGAAAGCTCTTGTAATCTTTTTCAAATTCTATTTCTTGTTTATTATAATCAAAAGGATTTATTGGAGTAAGCGTTTCAGTGGGAGAATATCTAAGCGCTTGCTTAATGGAATTCAAAAAACTTTCATATTTTTCTTCGAGTGTTATAAGCGATTCTTTTTTTGTTAGGAGTTGAATTCTGGATTTATTTACATCAATCGGCAGCGCTATTTTTGATTGTTCTCTGCTTTGAATATTTTCAAAAAGTTTTAAGCTTTGTTCGTAACTGGAATTTGCAATACTTAGATTTTCGTATGCTGCGTACCAGTCATAATATGTACTGATAACCAGAGCCATATAGTCTTCATATGCTTCGGTTATCTGATATTTTTTTATATCTATTTGTTTGTCTAAAATTTTGTCTTCAATTCTTGTTAGTTTGCCAAAGGCATTGCGTGCGATTGGTTGAGATATAGCGATTGTAAATTCAGAAGAATTTGAAGCTGTCAAAGATGAAGGACTGGTTTTATAGTCAGCTGAAATATTTGTTCCTATATATGGGAAGAGTTTCGTAAGGGAAACTTCACCTGTTTGATCATTTGAATTTAACTCTAGCTGATCTTTAATTGAAAGCACAAAATCCTTTGCAGGCAGGTTCAAATTTTTTTCATATTTAAGGCTGAGTTCGTCTATTAAAATTTCTTCGAAGGTTGTATCATTTTGTACAGATGTTTCAATGAATTCTTCAATAGAGATTGTTTTGGTAAAGGCAAAAGATGTACAAAGAAAAAATATGAAACAAGTTAGTAACTTGCAACTTTTTAACACGAACTCTCTCATACGTGCTGCAAAAGTCGTTCCTGCGTCGCTTAAATTGATGTCTAGATAAACATTTTTCCAAATTCCTGTACAATACAATAAAGCAAGTTTTTTGTTATTCATTTTCTTGAATCCTATGTTTATGGAATATTTTTTGCATAAAATATCGTGCATCTTCATTTAAACTATATATACAAGGAATCAAAAGAAGCGTAATAAATGTTCCAAACATCAATCCCCAAGTAAGTGCCAGCATCATTTCAGCAAGCATTGGATCATATCCTGCAAAACCATATGCAGTTGGAATTAGTCCTGCGACTGTTGTAATTGTTGTTAAAAGCACTGCACGCAATCTGGTCTGAGCGATTTTTGCGATCTGATTGTTTGATTCCTGATGGTTTTTTGTTTTGTCATATGCTCGATTGAGTTTTACAAGCATGATTATTGAATCATTAATAACAACGCCGGATAAGCCAAGTGCTCCGATAACTGCAAAAAATCCAAAAAGCGTTTTCCCGTGCAGCCAAAAAGCTAAAATAATTCCTGCT
>JBHPKP010000101.1:0-2124 GCA_042566505.1 bacterium
TTGTTTTAGTTCTATAAGCATCTTTGCATGCTCTTTTGCACGTCTTTGCTGCGGTCTTATCAAGAAAAAATAAAAAATTACAAACAGTGCTATAAGTGGAAATAAATTCATGAGAGGATTGCCAGCCGGCGCTTGTGTTGCTGCTACTCCTTCTGCATATGCTAAACTTGTCATTTTTGCCTCCTAGTTTTATATCTATTTATTTTTTGGATTTATACTTTTTGAAAAAGTCATTTTTGCCGTCAATAAACGTATCATTATTAATATGTTCACGTATCATCGAAATCAATCGTAACAAAAATGAAATATTATGTAAAGTATTTAATCTAAAGGATAAAATCTCCTTTGCGCGAAATAAATGGTGCAAATATGCCCTTGAAAAATTGCGGCAAGTGTAACAATCACATTCCAAATCAAGCGGCATGAAATCTGTTTTATATTGCGCATTTTTAATGTTCATTTTGCCATAGGTTGTAAAAAGTGTCCCATTACGCGCATTTCTGGTAGGCATTACACAATCAAACATATCAACACCTTTTTCAATACACTCCCATAAGTCCGCAGGTGATCCCACTCCCATCAAATATCTCGGTTTATCCTCTGGCATAAGCTTTATGGTAAATTCTAAAATCCTATGCAATTCTTTTAAAGGCTCTCCCACACTCAATCCACCAATTGCATATCCATCAAAACCAATATCCAAAAGCTGCTTTGCACTTTTTTCCCTAAGATATTCATACATTCCACCTTGAATAATACCGTATAGAAAATTATCTTTTTTGTTCTTTTGAAATTCATCCTTACAACGTTTTGCCCATACTGTTGTCAAATCTACGGACTTTTTTACGTACTTATATTCCGAAGGATACGACACACACTCATCAAAACACATGATTATATCACTGTTTAATTTAAGTTGGATATCAATCGCTTTTTCAGGTGAGAAAAAATGTTTTGAGCCATCAATATGTGACGAGAATTGCACACCATCTTTTGATATTTTACGAAGATTGGAAAGGCTAAATACCTGAAAACCTCCGCTGTCAGTCAGAAGAGGCTTTTGCCAGTTCATGAATTTATGAAGGCCACCTGCTTTTTCTATAACATCCATACCCGGTCTTAAGTATAAGTGGTACGTATTTCCGAGTATAATTTCCGCACCAATATCATACAAGTCATGGGGTGATAATGTCTTTACAGTTGCGAGCGTTCCAACAGGCATAAAAACCGGTGTCTGAATATCACCATGAACTGTTTGAATCTTTCCAAGTCGCGCATTACATTCTTTACTTTTTTTTATTAATTTGAAGTGCATATTATTTTCTTTTCCAGAAAGGCTTTTTTTCCACTACTGCCTATTTATTATATTCATTGCTTTATAAGCGTCATGCTGCAGCCATGTATCTATCGCATTCATTGCTTTAATTATTAAATCATGGGCTACAGGTTTTTCCATCTTGGAAAAATCGGACAAAACAAAATGTTCCAAGTTTTTATTTTTTTCTGACCCTACACCTAATCTGAGCCTTGCAAAATCCTGCGTACCAAGATGTTCAATTATCGACTTAAGACCATTGTGCCCGCCAGCTGATCCTTTTGAACGAAACCTCATCTTACCAAGCGGCAAATTTACATCATCAACGATAATAAGCACATTGTTAGTTTGGATTTTATAATAATCGATAAGCTTGCGAACAGCATAACCACTTTTATTCATGTATGTTATGGGTTTGACTAAAATTAGAGAATTATCGTGGGTTTGAATTTTCTGGGAAACAAATGTACAAGTTTGGAAACCCTTAAAAGATACATTAACTGACTCTGCATAACTATCAACAACATTAAAGCCAATGTTATGGCGAGTAGTAGAATACTTCTCGCCAGGATTCCCAAGACCTACAATAAGTTTTAATTCTTGATTCATTATTTTTTCGAAGATTCGTCAGACTTCTCTTCTTCTTTCTCTTTTCCAACAAGTTCCGGTTCAGTTGGTGTTTCCTCAATCTCTTCAGCTGGTTTTTCTTCGACCTTAGTAGGCGGAACAACCGATACAACAATCTGATCCAGGTCAGATTGAATGTTAATTGTATCAGCAATCTTTAAATCCTTTATATGCACATTCTC
>JBHPKP010000102.1:0-2092 GCA_042566505.1 bacterium
TGCAGTTGATGAAAATGTAACTGTAGAACATGTTCGAGAAAATGTTGCGTCTGGAAAAATATGTATACCTTTAAATAATAAGAATATAAATAAGAGAAAAGTTGTTGGTATTGGTAAAGGTTTATCAACTAAGGTTAATGTTAATATTGGCGGTTCGCCGGATATTATGGATATTGAACTTGAACAAAAAAAACTCGAACTTGCAGTAAAACACAAAGCTGATGCAATTATGGATTTGAGTGTAGGTCCAAAATCCCAAATTGTGCGTTCAATGGTATTTGATGAATCACAGATACCTGTAGGTACAGTTCCAATATATGAAGTAATCTCAAACCTTGAAGATAAAAAAGTGACAAAGCTAACTGCGGATGGTATTTTTGAGGTAATTGAAAAACAGTGCGAAGAAGGTGTAGATTTTATAACAGTGCATTGCGGAGTTACAGAAGAGATAGTGAAAAATCTTATGGAAAATAGACGAACTGCAGGAATTGTTAGTCGAGGTGGTGCGCTTATTGCAGAGTGGATTATTAAAAACAAAAAGGAAAATCCACTTTTTACTGAGTATGATAGACTTATAAAAATTGTAAAAAAACATGATGTGACATTGAGCTTAGGTGATGGATTGCGGCCGGGTTGTATAGCAGACTCAACTGATTGGGCGCAAATTACAGAACTCAAGCTTCTTGGTGAGCTTGCAAAGCGTGCGTGGGAGAGTGGTGTCCAGGTTATGATTGAAGGACCTGGGCATATACCTTTGCATGAAGTAGAAAAGAATATCAAGCTTCAGAAAGAATATTGTTACGGTGCTCCATTTTATGTCTTAGGTCCGATTGTTACAGATATTGCACCGGGTTATGACCACATAACGTCTGCTATAGGCGGAGCGATTGCAGCATCGTGCGGCGCGGACTTTTTGTGTTACGTTACACCGAGTGAGCATATCCATTTGCCAGATGATCAGGATATGATTGATGGGCTTATCGGCGCGCGTATTGCTGCGCATTCTGGTGATATTGTAAAAAATGTGCAAGGCGCAAAAGAATGGGACCTAGATATGGCAAAAGCGCGAAAAGCTTTAAATTGGGAAAAACAGAAAAACCTTTCGATAAATCCTGATGTTTTCGCAAAAAGAATGAAAAATAAACCAAAAAATGATATTGACACATGCACTATGTGCGGTGAATTTTGTTCTATGAAAAGAATGAATGAGTGTTTGTAAGGGTTTTTGTAAAAAATGGCAAAATTCTTGAACTTTTTGGGAACCTATGGATATATCACAAAACACTACTTCTAACTTAAACAAAATTGCCTTAATAAAGATATTTGTATCTCATAAAATAGCTCATAATAGTTAATCGGGAGAGGAGGCTTATAATTCATGAAATCGGCAGATATTTCGTATGGAAAAGTTGTGTTATATAAAAATAAAGTGGAAGTTAAACTTACAGAAGATACAGTATGGCTTAATCTTAATCAAATAGCTGATTTGTTTGATAGAAATAAATCTGTTATATCACGCCATTTAAGTAATATTTGCAAGGAAAAAGAGCTTAACAAAAAGTCAACAATATAAAGAACTCCAGAAATCATTGCGTCTTTTAGGCAATGTAATTGGTTTAGAATCGATAAGTGATGAAACTAAAGGTTTTATTCAAATAATAACAGAATATACAAAAGCTTTGGAAATTCTTGATGATTATGATCATAAATCTTTATCTGTGCCAAAGGGTACTAAAAAGAGCAAATTCGCTTTAACTTATGAAGAGTCCAAAAATATTATTGAACTTATGAAACATAAGTTTAAAGATTCTACGCTTGTTGGACAAGAAAAGGATAAAAGTTTTAAAAGTTCTATTGCTGCAATTTATCAAAGTTTTGATGAAAAAGATGTTTACCAAACAGTAGAAGAAAAGGCAGCGCATCTTTTGTATTTTGTTACTAAAAATTACAGTTTTGTTGATGGAAACAAAAGAATAGCAGCTGCATTATTTATATGTTTTTTAGAAAAAAATGGTATTTTGTTGAGAAGTGATGGTAGCAAGCGAATTGACGATAATGCGCTTGTTTCTTTGACTCTTATGATTGCTACTAG
>JBHPKP010000103.1:0-2002 GCA_042566505.1 bacterium
CTAACTCCGCTTTTTATTGCGTCTCAAGAGGGGCATAAAAAAATAGTACAAATTCTGTTAGCTGCAAAAGCGGATGTGAACTACGCTATTAAGTATGGATGGACTTCACTTCTTGTTGCTTCATCTGCGGGAAATACAAAAATAGTACAACTTCTGATAAATGTAAAAGCGGATATAAACAAAGCTGATATAAATGGAGTAACTCCGCTTTATATTGCGTCTCAGAAAGATCATAGAGAAATAGTACAACTTCTGATAAATGCAAATACTAATAATGGAAAAACTTCCCGCCGTAAGCGAAAATCAAAAACTAAAAAGAGAACAAAAAAAAATCAAAGTAATGCTGGACAGTTACCTGTTGAAGCCTCGAAACAGGAAGAAGACCCAGAGCAAAGTAATGCTGGACAGTTACCTGTTGAAGCCTCGAACCAGGAAGAACACTCAGAGCAAAGTAATGCTGGACAGTTACCTGTTGAAGACTCGAAATCTGAAGGCAGCAGTTTTAAACCTCAAGGAACTACAGAATTTAAAGGGCAGCAAGAGAAAGAAAAACAGGAAGAACACTCAGAGCAAAGTAAAGCTGGACAGTTACCTGTTGAAGCCTCGAAACAGGAAGAAGACCCAAAGCAAAGTAATGCTGGACAGTTACCTGTTGAAGACTCGAAACAGGAAGAAGACCCAAAGCAAAGTAATGCTGGACAGTTACCTGTTGAAGACTCGAAACAGGAAGAAGACCCAAAGCAAAGTAATGCTGGACAGTTACCTGTTGAAGCCTCGAAATCTGAAGGCAGCAGTTTTAAACCTCAAGGAACTACAAAAGTCACAGAACAACAAAAAAAGCCATCTAAAGATCAGCCTTATTTTTTTGCTAGTTCTTCGTGTATTATGGGCTCATTGACAGGTTCATCTGAAACTTTGAATTATTGTTTGGATGTGATAAGTTCGAATGAATATGCCAGTGAAATACAAGAACTTGAAAGGAAAATGGAAGAAATAAGAAATACTCAAAAAAGAATAACTAAGATTGGGATTGAAAATAAAATTACTGCATATCTGCAAGAATTGAAATTAGAGATGCGAGAGAATAGGCTAAGATACAATGCTAGCGTTCTTGATCTATCTTTATGTCAACAAAAAATCGATCAAATAAAAATCGACCAAAAAGCTATATACATTAACTTGGGGAATATATGGCAATCATATGTCAAAGAAGGAAAAGGTTATGTTACAGAACCAAAAAAAGAAGCTTATACAGATGCAATGAATCAAGCGCTTTCACAATTGGAACCATTAGAAAAAGCATTAAGAGAGCAAAGAGAGAAAAAATTTAAAATTGAATGCGAAAAATTTGATCTTGAAAGCGAACTCGAAGATTTGGGTAACAAATTTGTGGAAATGGATACAGAAATATCACAAATAAAAAAGCAATTGATAAATTTGCAAAATAAACTGAGTATGCATGATAAACTAATCAAGAAAAGGCGATTGTCATTATGTCATGCTAAGATTAGCGAAGTAAAGAAGTATCTTGATAGTAAATTTCGAGATATGCAAGTTGAAGAAAAAGAAAAATTGAAAGATTTTATTTTTGAGATTAAAAAAAGAAAATGTAACATTAGCATATTTAATGATGAAAATATTGAAGACGCAATTATGTATTCTGAAAGCACAAACACAATGTTATATATATCTTCACGGATGTTAAAGAAACTTATGCGTGCAAATGTTTCGGAAGCAGTATATCATAAATTGTTTGTGAAAATTTTACAGAGGTTGGATTTGTTATTGTTTTTAAAAACAGAAGTTCGTCTTCCGTATCAAAACACTAGAATGAGAACCGCACTAGAGTTTTTGTTGAGTAATTTGGGAGCTGTTATACAGCCCATTTTATTAAAAAGAAAAAAGGATTTTTTTCCTACATCTTTATCTACACATTATGATCCAAGAAATCTAGAAATACTCCAATCTGCATTGTGATATTTAGAGTACTGCCATTAGTTTA
>JBHPKP010000011.1:0-36525 GCA_042566505.1 bacterium
ATAGTATATGGACAATACAAAATACGTCATTATTAGCAATTGCTATTGAACAGTGTTTTATAGTTAATCAACAGTTGAAGCAAGAGATAAATTCCAGACTAGAAGCAGTTGTACAATTATTTTCTAAAGCAATTGAAAATATTAGAGAAGATCGCAAAATAGATTGCGTCGATTTATCCAAGAAATTACCTGTTTATTTACCAGATCAATTTATTTATGGGTTATTAAATAGACAAACTATTTCTATTAAGAGTGAAGAACAGGAACTTTGGCTGATGCCAACATCATCCGGAATAAAAATTAGTTATTCTTGCCGTATTAACAAAGAAGAGGAAGAGATATATAGAGCTAAAAATGAGATATTTGAGAGCGGAGGAAAAAATAATGCGGGAAAAAATATTCTGTACTGTCTTAATGTAGATTATGATCGAACAAGAGATGCAGAATATAAATTGCTTCGGAATATATATGGAAAGATATCAAAAAAAATAGACGTAACTAATGTTAAGCAAAGAACTGTAATCAACGGCACAATTACAATAAATCTGGATGTTAAACCGTGTGTATCTTGCATTTTAGCGATAAGTCATTTTGCCGCGCTTTTTCCAAATATCAAGATAGAGATTATAAAGGGGGATTGCTCGTTCGAAAGAAGAGAACAAATGGAGAAAATTTATGAAAAATATAGAAAAAATTTTCTGGCGCAAGGGCTTTTGAATTTCAAAAATATTGAAATATCGAGAAGCGATCATTATAAATTCTATAGAGACGAGCTTAATAACGAAATATGCTCCAAACTGCAATTTCTGTCCCAAAAATTGTCTATCCCAGAGAGCGCTGTTATAGCAATGTCTCCATCATTGCAGAAAATATTTTCCGATTTAAGAGTCATTGCCGAAAATGACGGACTGTCATTATTTAATAATGGCATGGTAACAAAGACAGATGCAGATGGAAAATTCGAAATTGTTGACGGACCATTGATAGATGTAATAGCGGTTCCGGAAAGATATTTAGACTTACAGATAAGGGCATGCATAGAAGATATAGGTTTAGGATTTATGCAAGTGACAGACACAATTTACGATAGTTTGAGAGAGGGAATAAAACAAATTTGCGGATTAGTTGTGGAAACACGAGAAGAAAAAAGATGCGAAACAATATATAATATATGTAAGATGAGTCCGGTGGTGTATGCGCTGTAAAGATTTGCTGGATACAATGTTGTTATTTAGGATTGATTGAAGCTTTAAACCCTGACAGACTTAACAAATGGAACAGGGATAACAAATAAAAAATATGGTTTTGAGAAAAAGAACTGGGGACTTATAAATTGGAAGACGCATGTAATGCACCCCATTAAGCCATCGCTTCAAAAGGGAGATTTGCCTCATTTTTTTTATAATATTCCTCATAACATTCACAAGGTGTTTTATAACCTAATGATGAATGCGGAAAATCTTCATTATAATTTCTTATCCAATCATTCAACTGCTCTTCAAAATCAACAACTTTCCTAAAAGTAAAGTGCACTGAAAAGTCTAGACAGATATTTTAAAAATTATCCGTCCATTTTATTAAGCAGCAACTTGTAAAGAATCCAAGTAATACATTTGATTAGGTGTAACATATCCTAAAGATGAATGTTTTCTTTCAAAATTGTAATATTGTATATAATTTTTAATACCTTCTTTGCATTCTTTAATTGTTTTATATTTTAAAATATAAAAATCTTCATATTTTAAAGTTCTGAAAAATCTTTCGATAATAATATTATCCGCCCATCTGCCAACTGAATCCATTGAAATTTTAATTTTATTATTTTTTAAGATTGCAGTAAAATCATCGCTCGTAAATTGAGCCCCTTGATCAGAATTAAATATTTCAGGTTTTCCATATAGAGCCAAAGCTTCATTAAGAGCATCAATACAAAACTGTTTATCCATGCTGTTAGATATTCGATGACTCAAAATTCTGCGACTATACCAATCTATTATACCTACAAAATAACAGTTTCCGCTTGGCAGCTTTAAATAAGGTTGAGTAGACCAAGGGAATTTCACCCTCAGCCCCTCAAAGAACTGTACGTGAACGTCTCCGCTCATACAGCTCCTACCACTTTCCCGCCGGGAAAATATCCCATTTTCCAGTTTATAAAAAGACTTGGATTAGCTCGAGCTAAACAATTTATATAATCTCTTGCTCTTCTTTTGTGCCATGCAAATCTTTTATGCTTTCTTCTAACCCATTTTTCAAGGTATCTATTAAAGTTTTTCCATATTGAATCGAGCTCCGATGAATAAAATTTTCCATAATAATTAGACCACCCTATCAGCTTACTGTTAAACATCTTAGATAAATCTAATAAAGATTTTTCATTTTTAAGTTGCAAATGCCAACTCCGAATTTCTTTAGTGATTGCCTTCTTCGATGTATTACTTATTGCTGGCAGGAAATTGGGATGTATTTCACCTTTTCCGTTAACACATCTTCTAGGGCGAAATGTGTATCCTAAGAAATCAAATGTTATTTCTTGATAATTTTCTTTACGATTTTTATCTTTGCAATAAATTATCTTTGATTTTTCTAAATTGATTTCTAATCCACAGTCCCAAAATCTTTTTATTAATCTTTTCATTACAAACTCTGCTTGCTTTTGGCTTTTGCAGTGCAACAATCCATCATCTGCATATCTACAAAACGGTACTTCTTTCAATTCTCGTCTTACCCAGGCATCAAAAGCATAATGCATAAATAAATTTGCTAACAGTGGACTTATAACTCCACCCTGGGGCGTACCTTTGTATCGATGTGTTTTCTTACCATCTTTATCTTCTAAAGGCGCACATAACCACCTTTTTACATACATGATAATCCATTTACTATCACAATGTTTTTCCAATGCTTTTATGAGAAGGGTATGTCTTATGTTATCAAACATTCCTTTGATATCAAATTCCACAACCCAGTCATATTTCCAACATCTTTTCCTTGTAATAGTTAACGCATCGTGTGCAGACCTATTAGGACGATAGCCAAAAGAATTTTCATCAAAAATGGGTTCCAACAAAGGCTCAAGAATCTTTTTCACTACCATCTGTGCCACTCTATCTGAAACTGTTGGCACTCCTAAAATTCTAGTTCCTCCTGTTTTCTTAGGAATTGGAACTGCTTTTACTGACGGGGGGAAATAACTTCCAGAAGACATTCTATTCCATATTCGATACAGATTATTTTTTAAATCCTTTTCAAATGTGGATAGTGTTTCTTCATCTATCCCTGCACTTCCTTTATTGGCTTTAACTTCTAGATACGCTTGCATTACTAAGTTTTTAGAAATTACAAACGGTTTTGTTGATTTCACGAGATTCCTCCTAATTCTAGTTGATCTCACTTTTCAACTTAGTGGTCAAGATCCTTTGCTCTATAATCATTACAATTATTTCTACGCTACTACAATCTTGTCCGCCCCTGTGCGACACCTCGATATTATCAGCCTCGTAGGTTTTCTACTTGTGCTTTTCTCTTAGCATTGTCACGACAGGTTCCCACAGTTCAACATAAGAGCCCAGACCAAGATCACGCCTTCTCTATGCCGGATGCCGTTTAGCCAGTAAACAGGTTCCCGCTAAACTTATCCTGCAGCAACATAAACTCCACAGTTTTGACATCATCTGAGCATTTTCGACACTTGAACGAAGGTTCACTTGTGTTCGTCTTCTTGATCTATACCTGATACATTTAATGTACCTTTTCCGTAACGCTCACGACAAGAGCTCTTTACTAATGCCGCTTACGGTGGTTTATAGCCTACCCCTGTAGATCGGCTATGAGAGACCTACTCTCATCTCTTTAGGTTACTTGCTGTGGCACACTCATATCTATTGCCCAAACCTGATTTGGCGCAATTATTTCCAAATCTCTCAATAAATAAGGGTATTTTTCATGTTTTTTGTTTGCAATACTTGTTTGCTTTTGCGGATATATTGGATTAAGCCCCATTTCTTTCATGTATTTAAGCGTACGATCTCTTCCTATTGAAATTTCTGTTTCTAATAAGTCTTTCCAAATTACTCTATGTCCTTTAGTTGGACGAGCTTCAAATATATCTTTTATTAATTCTTTTAAAGCTATTTCTGAAACTGAAGTTTTTTCAGCCTCATAATAATAACTGCTTCTTGACATATTTAATATTTCACATTTTTCTTTTATAGACATATTATCACCATTTTTTATAATTCCTTTTTTAGTAATCAAGTCCATATTCTTCAGATTTTTTTTTAGCCCAGTCAAGCTGGGTTGTTAATTTCCCTATTTGTTTATATAGATTTTCTTTATTTTTTTCTTCCTGCCTCAGTTTCTCTTTATAATTTTCGATACCTTTTTGTGGTTCAATAGCAAGATTCATATTTTTTAAAAATTGTCTATGCCAGTCTCTTATTGTAGTTTTACAGACTTGGTATTTTGACGCTATCTCCGCCATTGATTTTTCTTCTCTCATAATCTCCAAAATTACCTTTTTCTTAAATCCTGCATCATAATTCTTTTTCTTGTTCATAATTCCCTCCAATAATTATTACATTTTTTATTTTATCAATATGGAAGGATATTTCCTAAAATTCTCTGTCCAGTTTTCTCAGTACATTATACTTTCTTTCATACTTTAAAAACTGAATATGTTAATCATCAAAATTTTATTTCTAGAAAACAAGCACAATCAGGTTTATTTGAGTATATTGAATTGTTTTATAAGCGAAAAAGATTACATTCTTCTTTGAATTATCTTTCGCCTATTCAATTTGAACATTTATACTCTAAGACTTAATTTTATTTGTCTACTAAAATGGGGGAAGATCAAGCTTAAAGACTAGTCATTCCCAACAAACTTTTCCATACACATATATTCTATATCCAACATATTTGAGAAGGCTTCTACAAAATTCAGGTTGTTTGATATTGTGAAAAGACCGTGGCCATAAACTATTGCGCCACGTTTAGATTTGATAGCTGGCGGAAGTGTATTACAGAGACCATATTGTCCTGTCCCCACTTCTCCTGATACAACCGGTATATCATTGATAAATCTTTGCTTAGGACATTTTATGTGACATTCATCTTTATGTACACATTTGTGTCGATCATCACAAATCATCGACATAACCACAGAAAATTTTGGGTGTCCGTGCAGAATGACTTTAACATCTGAAGTAAGATAAATATCCTTATGAGCAGAAAGTTCACTTGATGCAGTAATCCCGGTACAACTCGAATTATCAATTGGACACGCATCAATACAACCTAATAATTCATCCAAAGAACTACCGGTCTCACTGATATATATTGTATCCTTAAGTCTAAATGAAATATTCCCAAAAAAAGAATCCACCAAACCACAAGCTACTATCAACTTACCTGCTTCATCCATACCTTGAATTACTTGTTCACTATTATTTAAATCCTTAATCTGAACAAAATTTTTACCCTTAAATTTATCCATAAAATCTTTATAAAAATTTATACTTGTTTCAAAAATATTTTGCTGCTGACTTGTCATTATCTTATTTTTTGAATCATAATAGTAATCCCGAAAAAATTTCACATAACATGCAAAACAAACAGAACTAAAAACTACAAATGCTTGTTCGGGACTTACAGTGCCGTAAGTAACAATTCCATAATCTTTGATTACAACACACTTGTGATTTTTCAAAGCTTTTACTATTTTATGGACTTTAAATTCATGTATCACAGGAATAGAATGCAAAAAAGTTCTGGTCTCACAGTCTTCAGGCTCTATCACAGATACATCATTACTTAAGTAATTTATAATAGAAAAATAAGGTTCCTTGGGTTTTGAAAAAATTAAACTATTGATATTCAAGCAACGAAAAATTTCCGCCAAAGTATCAGTCATAGAATCTTTTCTATTCCAAACCAAATCAGCATCCAGACCAGCTACCAAAGGCGCATCTTCTTCACACAATCTATGTTCAATTAATTTATCTGAATATTTTTTTACAAGCTTTTCCATTTTACTCTATGCCCAATTCCTCAACCTTTTCTTTCCTCGGCATTCCATTCTCATCCAATCCTCTGACCTTATAATAGTCAGACCTTGCCTTTAAAAATTCATCTCTATCAATAGGTTTTATTTTTATTCCATTGCCGCTTGTCCCTTCACTTTTAAAAAATCGTTTAGGCAAATCATCATCGTCAGCAGTGAAACCATTTAAAGAATTCATAATTCGTTCGTTATAGTATATACGTTCGCCCACTTTTAACAAATCATGTGCAGTAGTTTTTATGCCTGTTACTCCATAAAACACCCTTGCATATTCTTCGAGCGATGCTGCAAAAAATAAAAACTTACATGCAGTGAGCGAATCTATTACAGCATTTATATCCTCACTAATTTTAATAATCCTCGCCTTCCCGCTAAATGTAAATCTATCAGTCACTACAGGTTTACGCAAAATCTCGTGCGCAATAGGATATGCACGCAAATGACATCCGCCGCGCGTTGAAGTTGCATATGCAAGCGCCATGCCATATGCGCCTCTAGGGTCATAAGCAGGCAGTTCCATTTTTTTCACTGTAATAGAACTTTCCAACATAGCTTTTTGCTCTGCATATCTATAAGAACCAAGTTTCAACTCTTGTCCTTCACCTTTTGATAATCCAATATCATTTAATAAACTCAAAACATCTTCTCCGCTAAGTTTCTCATTATTAATTTCTTGATAAACAGAAATGGTTACAGCTGCTGATATAGTGTCCATACCCATTTCATTACATATTTGATTTGCCTTAACTACAGTATCTATATTTTCATTCTCTATGAGCGCACTAAAGTGAGACATGGTTTCAAATTCCGGTATAGTTTCTTTTTTAGCGCCTTGCTTCTTGCATAATATATGACAACCTGCGCAGCCTGTTTTTTTTGTTTTATATTTTTCCTTATAGTGATAGGCATTCATGCTGGAAGCATTATCGAAATGTGTTTTCTTAAAATTGTCAGTCGGCATCATACGCCTTGAATCCATAAGATCGTACAGTGCGCCTGTTCCATAATTTGAAATTCCCAGTTCACCCTGCAAAACCGGAGAAGCTGACGCTAGCCGAAAAATCTGTTCTCGAGCCTTCATAAGTTCGTATTTATCAAAAATCTGAGTATCTTGACTTCCCTTAACTGAAATATATTTTAAATTTTTAGATGCCATAACCAATCCTAAACCATTTCTGCCGGCAGCATAATGCTCGTCGATAATGATGTTTGCAAACAAAACTCCATTTTCAGCAGCAGGACCAACTACTGCAAGCGACCCTTCATGTTTCAATATACTTGTCACTTCCCCTGTTTTCTTTCCTCTAAATTCTTCCGCATCTATAAATTTTATTACTCCATCATTTATATCTATTCCGGTAAAGTTATCACTCTTCCCTGTAATAATAATGCCATCATAACCAGCTCTTTTAATCTGTCGTCCCAACTTCCCGCCAACTGACGTATCCCCAACTGTGCCGGTAAGTGGAGACTTAGACATAATCGTACAACGTCCTGATGTAGGCGATAATGTATTCACCAAAGGACCAGTGAAAATTAATAATGGCATATTTTCTGAATCCCAAGCCTGTGTTATAAATCTTTTCAAATAAAAACCAGCCAAACCTTTTCCGCCTATATATTTTTCATAAATTTTCATATCAGGATGCTCTACCAAATATTCCTTTTTACTCAAATCTATATGTAATATTTTACCTGTCCAGCCATTCATTAAATAACTCCGAATATTTTTTCCGATAATATAATTTTCAACATCTTACTATATTTAATACCAAACATTAATCCTTAATATTTCTACAAAAACCTTGAAAAATAGCAAATAAAAATATAAATTCAAATCAGTTCTTACAAGAGATTTCACAAAATTAGAACTAAAAGTTCTCCTAAGAGAGATTCCGCTCATCACCCCTCACCCCCTAGCCCCCTCTCCCAAGCTCGTGAGAGGGGGAACAAGAAAGAAGCGGTATTTTTTGGCGGGTGGTTTAAAGAGGTGAAAAAGGTCTAAATAAGAAAATATATCGACGAGAAAATAATTTTGTGAAACCCACTTCTTACAAAAAAAAGGAGGCACTTTAATGAAGAAAATTTTAGTCTCTTTTCTACTCACCTTTGCATTAACTTCATTTATTTATTCTCACCTATGTAACGATGTTTTTATTCAGGCAAAGGATAATTTAGCAATAAAAGTTGACATCCGTGACAATCAGTTGCGCATAAGCAAAGAAGCAGAATTTAGAGTCTACCTATTAAATACCATGGACCGTGATATCGTAAATATTCAACTCAAAATTGTATCCGATGATTTTAATTCCACTGTTACCCCATCACCCACATGGCACACATTTCCACTTCTTGAAACTAAAAATAAAGGCGGCACAAAAGAATATTATAAAGTTAAGTTAATTAGGAAAAAAGAAACTGCTGAAGGAATTCACAAAATCGGACTCAGGTTATTCAATGGTAGAGATTCCAGCATGATCTTTAAAACTGTAAATATCGAGGATGCAATAGGATGCGCACTAATCCCTAAAAAATCACAAACACTAAAAATCGATGGAAACGCAACAAAAGATGAATGGGGAAATTCCTATCTTTGTACAAATTTTTACGAATATCTCACAGAATCAGTAAAGGGCAACATGTGGTTCAGAAAACAAAAGGTAAACAAAGATTCACCCATACAAACACGTATACGTTTCATGCACGGAGAAAAGAAACTATACGCATTAATCGACTTTCAAGAAAAAACATCAAACGATGAAGTTAAAATTTATATTGCAGATGAGTACAATTCGCAGCCAAAAGTAATAAGTGTAAAACTGGACAAGCAAACTACAAGCACAAAAAAAGAAATCGAAATACCGCTCGATATTAAAGATACATTTTTTGTAAATGCAACCAGAAGATATAATGACACAATAACTTATTTCAGCGGCAATGAATCGTCAGTCGAAGATCCAGTAGTTTATGCAACATTTAAATTAGAATAGGATGATTTTGTGAAATATAAAATCCTTTTAATATTTTTTACATTTTTAATATGTCCTCTATTAGCCCAAGAAAAAAACGCATTTTTGACTATTGATAATTTTAATGAAATATATTTACAAAATACAAATCAGGGCGCAGATCCTAATCTAAAAAACAAAAATGATATTCAAATTATCGGAAAAATCAATCTGTCAAATTTTGCTATCATGGATTTATCAAATATCGAACTGCTCGACCCTAACGGCAAAAAAGTTAAACTCACCATCGACAAATCTTCTATTTACTCAGAGTTCGACGATGAAATCATAAATTCAATCAAAATCTCATTCATAACCATAAAAGATACAACGGGAGATTTTAGACTTACCTGGGGAAAAAAAGTCTCATCCAAAAACAATATCGTTCCAACAATAACTCTATATTCTGACAACGTATCACAATACAGATCATTCTCACTTACAGCTTCCGAAAATATCGATGCCTTGAGCTATTCTGCAACAATCGAAGTTATTGTCGATAATTATGCAGACAAATATTACTTATGGTATTTGCTGCCGATAATTTTAATTTTTATTCTATTGTTTTTCAGGAGACATTTTAGGTAATGGAAAAACTTCTTTCCCCTTTTTCATCTCCACTATATACGCTTTCCATCTTACTTCTAATTTCAGTATTTAATAAAAAAAACAAATCTTCAAATATAAAAACTATTTTAATCTATACAATCTTATTTTTCATTTCATATATATTATTAAATTTAAACAGTGATGTATTTAAATGGCTGGCACGGCTAAATAATCCAATAATCTTATTACTCAACATACTGGTTCTTCCGAGCATATTCCTTGCCCGCAATAAGTGGTACAAACTATTTCTTTTGCTTCCTGCTTTATTAATTCTTTCTTCATTGTACGAACTATTTTATCAGTACACAAAAATGCCGTCTGCAAATTTCATGTGGTTTCTTATGCGTCCGTTTTTCGTTATTTCACTTTTAGTATCATCAATTGTTTTAATTCAGCCTTTTATTAAACTTGAAACTTTTCGCAGGATCACAAGAATATCAATGCTTCTACTTTTAGTGTACGGTGGCTTTATGTTCAGACAAAGTTACACTGATTACAATGAAATGATAGCCAGACGCGCAACACAAAAAAAAGATATTTTAGCATTGTCAGAGACTACACCGGTTATGCAATATGAAAATAAATTGGTATACGTGCCAAGTGCACCGTGCAGATTTTCAGCAGAAGGCGGCTATATCCAAGGATGCGTTATGGAACTTCTTCAAAGATTCATGCAGATAAATTTGATTAAAGTTAACCAAAACAATAAAGAAGAAATTGCACTTTTAGCGATTGCATTAGCTGCTATACTAACTATTTTAATTCTTTTATTCATTGGCGCACGCTGGTGGTGCGGCTGGATTTGCCCTCTGAGCACACTAGGTGATGCATTTGACACAATACGGCGCTGGATAAAACTACCTCATTTTAAAATTTTAAAAAACATTAAATACACATATTTTTATTCAGGCATAACACTTGGCTCACTTGGACTACTTTTGGCAAAAGGTTATGCGCACGTCGATAAAAACGGCCAATTCATGGGCTGTAAGATTCCTTTATATCCTTTTTGCAAAATTTGTCCAGGTCAACAAGTTTGCCCTGTTGCTGCAAAAGGACTTGATGGGTATCCACCACTTGCAGGCAAAGAATGGTTATTTGGTTTTTTTAAATATTTTGCTATTTTATTATTAATTGTTTTTCTCATTGGATTCATCACCAGCCGCAGACTATGGTGTTATTTTTGTCCAATGGGTATTATCGGCGGGTTCTTTAACAAAAAATCATTAATTAGCCTAAATAAAGATTCACAAAAATGCAACCAATGCGGAACTTGCAACCATGTTTGTCCAATGGATATACATAAAGTTCAAAAGGAAATGACGAAAACAGATGCAACATCATTTGACTGTGTGTTATGCCTCAACTGTATTGACAATTGTCCACAAAATAAATGCTTATCACTAAAATTTGCAAATAAGAAAATCATTGAATCAAATTTCTTAAGGAAAAACACATGACAAATCAATTTGATAATAATTTTAAAATCAACTATGAAATGAGTGATAATTCTAATATTTTAAAAAAACTTAAATTCATTGAAGAAGAACAAATCCGCATACAAAAAGAAATTCCCAACAGACCGTCAAACATAAGTTTTTTCGAGTCTCTAATGTACGATGATAAAATACGCCTCAAAACAGATGGACCAAGAGTTGGATATTACTGCAATATAATACCCGAAGAAATTATTCTTGCATTTGGTGCTGTCCCTATCAGACTCGACTGTGGGAATAATGTTGCGGCAAGTACAGGTGAAGAAATATTTGCAGGTGACATATGCCCGCTGGCAAAAGCATCAGTTGGAAATATGCTTTACAAGAACTCACTTGCAAATAGCTGCGACCTGCTCATTGTTCCTACAAGCTGTGATGCCAAACGAAAGATGGGTGAAGTATTAAATGATTTTAAGCCGACATTTATGTTAAACCTTCCATGCGAACAAAATCATGAAGCATATATAAAACAAAGTGTTAAAGAACTGTATAAACTTATTAAATTTTTAGAAACACATCTCAAAAAAAAGCTTTCAAGTAAATTATTACGAGCAGCCGTTGGCTTAACACAACAAAGAACTATTCTCATGCGAAAATTACATGAAGAGAAAATTCAAAAACCTAACAGTATTTCTATCCGAGATATTTTTCTCATAATTCAAAGCGCACAATTTAGACCATTTGATCTGAATCAATGGCTCAAAGAAGCAGAAAAAACAGTTAATGAACTGACTAATTTTATTCCTAACAAAAAAAGTTTGAAACCCAAACTGATTCTAACAGGCGCTCCAATTGTATGGCCAAATTTTAAAATATTAAATCTTATTGAAGAGTCCGGTGCAAATATAGTCAGCGACACATTATGTTCAGGCATGCAAAGTGTATACGATCCTATAACTAGCGGTGAAAAAAGTACTAATTCTATTTTGTATGCACTAGCTAACCGATATATTTATGCTGCAATTTGCCCGTGCTTTATTTCACAGACAACAAGGATTAATCGTATACTTGAACTCGTAGATGAATCCTCAGCAAACGGTGTAATAAATTATTCATTACGATTATGTCAATTATTCGATATAGAAAATTATAGAAACGAAAAAATTTTGAAATCAAAAAAGATTCCATATTTAAACATACGAACTGATTACAGCCTAGAAGACAAAGAACAACTGCGAGTACGCATCGAGGCATTTTTAGAAACATTGTATTAAAGAATATATAATTGGAGAAAACATATGATCGTAGCAGGTATAGACGTTGGTTCCACAACTACAAAAGCTTTATTATTGGAACACGATAAAATTCTCGGACAGCTTGTAATTTCAGCAATGACCAATCCCACTGAATCAGCTAAATCTGTTTTAGCAGAATGCTGTAAAAATTCCAATGTGGACACATCTTCAATCGAAGCAATTGCAGCAACTGGTTATGGACGAAGACTCGCGAATTTCGGCGACTTAGTTATTACCGAAATCAAAGCTGCTGCATTCGGCGCTAAATTTATTGACTCACCAAACGGCAAAATCCACACAATAATTGACGTAGGCGGGCAAGATACAAAAATAATTTTATTAAATGAAGAAGGCGAGGTCGAAGACTTTGCAATGAATGATAAATGTGCAGCAGGAACCGGTCGATTCCTCGAAGTTTTAGCGCATAAACTAAATATGGATTATAAAAGTTTTATTAATGCTGCACTTGCTTCTGAAAAAACCATACAAATGAACTCAACGTGCGCTGTATTTGCAGAAAGTGAAGTTATCTCACTTTTGGCACGAGGCGAACACCCAAATGATATTGCAAAGGCTGCGCATAGTGCAATAAGTGACCGCATATCAGCTATGATACGGCGAGTCGGTCAAAAAGATATCATATGCTTTACAGGCGGCGGAGCACTCAACCTCGCGCTAAAAACCACACTCGAGGAAAATCTTAATAAAGAATTATTTGTTCCCAAACATCCACAAACTATCGTTGCGCTCGGTGCAGCTATTATAATGAGAAATAAATTACAAGGATAATTTTTCCTATGAATTATTTAAAAAAAACTTTACTCATTATATTTTCACTCACACTTTTCTCATCGTGCAAACAAAATTCTAATTCCATAACTGTTTTTCTTGCAGCATTTTTTTCACCTGTTATGTTGGAAATTCAAAATAATACTCAAAAAGATTTAAATATTAAACTTAAAAACGAAATAAGCGGCAGCCAAGTTGCGATTCGTAAAGTCACTGAACTCGGAAGACAATGCGATCTTTTGATTATCGCTGACAATAAATTATTCAATGAACTTGCATCGTCATTTGTCTCATGGCGAATAGATTTTGCAGGCGATGAAATAGTACTTGGAATAGCAAAACGCGCAAAATATATCGATAAAGCTGAAAAAAACTGGCTGAATGTTTTATTAAAAGACGATATTTCAATAGCACGTGTCGACGAGAATCTTGGACCAATCGGATACAGAACGCTTGAAGTGTGGGGAAAAATAGGTCATAGCGAACTAAGAAACAAGCCGCAAAAAATAGTCGAACATGTGAGCCAACTTGCAGCATTATTAAAAGCTAGTGATATTGATTATGCATTTTTATATAAAACTACATGTATAAAGAATGATATTAGATTCATTAAATTAGATGACAAAATAAATTTAAATGCATCCATTAAATACAGTCTTTCCATACCAAAAAATACACATAACTTTAAACACACTGTAAAATTTATTAAATATTTATTA
The DNA here is from genome assembly GCA_042566505.1 of bacterium. Classification (GTDB taxonomy): domain Bacteria; phylum RUG730; class RUG730; order JBDRED01; family JBHPKP01; genus JBHPKP01. Next base: position 13,921 of record JBHPKP010000011.1, read on the forward strand.
ATTGATAGAAAAGATATTTTAAATTTATATGGTTATAAAACATTTAAACCAAAATTTTATGGCTCATTAGCTGACTACAAATATTTTAAGGATTTTTGTGAATATGCGAATTAAAATAATTACATTTTTTATATTTATTTTTATTGTTGTTATGCACTTTTTAATTGGGCATAAACTTGCACCTGATGCACTCACAAGCGGCACAATACTAGTCGTGAATGTTCTAATAGTCTATGTTGGATATAAAATTTATGAAGAACTTCCAAAGATTCATTTCATTGTTCTTGTACTTAGTTACCTGGCATTATTTTTTTTATTTATGAAAACTTTGGTGAATGCGGAAGCGCTTTTTCTTTTAAGTGTCTTAGGACTTGCAGCAACAATTAGAAATTTTAAACTTTTGGCATATTTTTGGGCACTTGTTATTTCATTCACATTTTGTCAGCCATATGCATGGCAATCTGTTTTATTATTTTTCTTTTTCCTAAAAATTGTTTTCTCGATAAAAAACTATGATTTATCATCTACCTTATTGATTTTTCTCATATCCGGATTGCTTATTTTCTTTTTTGTTATCTTCCCTATTCTAGTTTTAATTACACAAGAAGATTTCCGCAGTATTTATAACATTTTAAAAAACAAACAAGTGCTTGAAGCCATTTATACAACATTTATCACGTCAACTATATCCACAATTATCATGATCATATTTTTCATTCCACTATCTTATGCACTTAGCAGGCTTGAATTTACCGGCAAAACATTTTTACTTTCACTCATTGACTTGCCCATAATTATTCCGCAATCTGCAGCCGGTATAGCACTGCTTCAAGTATTCGGACGAAACCAATATATTGGCGAACTCTTGTACAATTTATTTGGATTAAGATTTGACGGGACAATAGTCGGAATATGCCTTGCCCAAATATTTGTGGCTATGCCGTTTATTATAAAAACATCGCTTGCCGCATTTGATTCAATTCCGGTATCACTCGAACAGAATGCCAAAACACTTGGATCTAATTCGTTCGATACATTCAAACGAATTTCTCTACCACTTGCATCAAAAGGAATCATAATCGGAATAATAATAAGCTGGGCACGAGCAGCAGGTGAATTTGGCGCTGTATTTTTTCTATCGCCATATCCTGAAACAGCGCCTGTTTCGATTTATAATCGTTTCACAAGTATAGGACTCACTCAAACTACACCGCTTGTTGCAACATTACTCCTATTCTCCATTTTGATTTTCTTTCTCTTGCAATTTGTTGTACGCAGTATGCCGAGCATGTATAGCAAGGAGATTCTATGAACACTCCATATTTAAGCATCCAAAATCTCGAGAAGAACTTACAGGCCTTCCACCTTGGTCCTATAAATCTTAACCTGAACAAACAAGATTATCTTGTACTTTTGGGCTCTACAGGATGCGGAAAAACCTCATTGTTAAAATGCTTAACAGGTCATTACGGAAAAGTAAAAGGAAATATATTCTTGGCAGAAAAAAATATATCCCAACTTTCGATCAATAAAAAAGAAATAGGCTATGTAAGTCAGACAGTTGATCTTTTCCCACATTTAACAACAATCGAAAACTTATCATACGGACTCAAATATTCAGATTTATCAGTAACTGAAAAAAAGAAGCGCTTAGAAAAATATTTGAATCTTTTTGATCTGGAGAACTTTGCATATCGCAAACCATATACACTTTCAGGCGGCGAATCCAAACGCTTAGCAATCAGCCGAAGCTTAATCACGGAACCAAAACTTCTTTTACTCGACGAACCACTTTCTATGCTGGACTATAATGCCCGGTTAAAGATGCTTGATGTTCTGAAGATGATACACGAAACCCTAAAAACCACAATAATTCATGTAACGCACGATCGGTATGAAGCATGGTCAATTGCAAAAAAATGTTCTGTTATGTGCAATGGTAAAATCTTTCAAACCGGAAATGTGTCAGATGTATTCCGAAAACCAACTAATCTATTCACTGCAGAATTTCTAGGCGGAACAAATATATTTAAAGCGGAATTCAAAAATGATATTGCAAATGTTCCATGGGGCACTGTAAAACTTCCTTCGCCCACCTCATTCCCAAATGGTTGGATAGTTATACGACCTGAAAATATCAACCTTGTTCGTGAAAACTTGCCGCATAAAATTAAAGGTATTGTTCAATCTGTACACGATTTTGGAATCTATATAGAGATTCAAATATGTGTGAATGAAAATCATTGTGTTGTTGCACATTCCTGTTGCGAAGATATCATGAAACTAAAAAAAGGTGGTCCGGTATTTATGGAATGGAATGATGAAAGTGTGTGGTTGTTTGAGTAAGCAAAAGCTCTTATACCAATTTCTGAATTCAAATATACAAAAGTCTCGTCGATAAGGTTGTATAATTTATCATGTTTACAATCCTCCATTTTTTCAAACAACACACTATAATTTAATGAAATTTTCAGCATTGATATTTTCTTAAATCCTTTATGAACACCCATCTCTACGGAATCCAAAAAGTTAGATTTTTTATCATGAAAAATAAAATTTGGTTCCATTAACAAAAACTTTCCTTTTGGTTTTAAATAAGAATTAATTAACTCGAATGCTTTTTCTTTATTATCCAATTCGTGAAAAACCCAAGATGAAACAACAAAATCAACTTTGCAAATAAATTTCTCGTAGATATTATTAGGTTTGCATGGACATATTCTATCTTCACAATTATTAATCATGGCCCTTTTGATTAAAACCTTTAACATCTTCTCCTGGATATCTACAGCAATAACTTTACCTTTTGTTAGTGTTCGTGCCATGTAAATATCATAATATCCCATACCGCAGCCAAAATCCATAGCTATACTATCTTCATTAATATATGGACTTACTATTTTTTCCTGCTTCTGAAATAACCAAGGACAACGGAAATTACAATATGGTAAAAATATCTCACATGCAATTTTACCTTCCCAATCAAGTAATGTATTCCCTATAAAACCTTTTATTTCTAAAGATTTTTTTTCTTTACACAAACTAATGGTCACAAATATTTTCTCCTGTTTCTAAATTACCATTAAGATAATCTTTCACAATTTGTTCGCTATCAGTTCCTTGTGCACCAACAACAACCTTTATGCCATATTGTCCAAAAAGCTGCTGCGCTCTCATCCCCATACCGCCTGCAATAATACAGTCCATGCCATGTTCATGCATAAATCTAGGCAGAACACCTGGTTCATGAGGTGGCGGCGTAAGTTTAATCTGCCTCTTTATTTCATTCCCTTCTACCTCAAATACCGCCAGTTCTTCACAATGCCCAAAGTGCATTGAAAATTTTCCATTTACTAATGGTAATGCGATTTTCATCTCTTAACCTCCAAATATTCTTCAATATTTTTTATTACTTCAGCAAATTGTTCTCCAATTTGCACATCAAACATTTCACCAAAAAAACCTTTTCCATGATCAGATAAAAGAGCAGCCTCAGGATCAAAAATAAGTTCGCCTAAAAATAGAATTTCAAATTCATTAGCTACTTTTTTCCCTCCACCTTTTCCAAGAAACGGAATTACTTCATTACACTTTGGACACTTGAGCCCACTCATATTTTCAAGCATCCCAATAACCGGAATATTTAATTTTTCGAGAAATGTTATGCTTTTTTTTACATCTAACAAAGACATTTCCTGCGGCGTTGTAACAAGTACAGCTCCTTCCAAGTCAGGAATAAGCTGACAAATACTTAGTGACTCATCACCTGTACCCGGAGGCAAATCAATTATTAGGTAATCAAGTTCACCCCAATCAACCTGCAAAATAAAGTCTTTAATGAATTTCATTTTTAATGGTCCACGCCAAATCAATGCGCTTTTGTCATCTTCCATTAAACCTGCAACTGAAAAAACTTGAACACCATTTTCAGCCTCAAGAGGCAGTATTTGATTTTCCATAGAAAACATTTTTTTGCCTTCCAAACCAAACAGTTTCAAAAGACTTGGACCGTGTAAATCAGCATCAAATATCCCGACCTTAAAACCTTTCTTAGCAAATGATGATGCAATATTTGCTGCAATTGTGCTTTTTCCTACACCACCTTTATTGCTCATTACAGCAATTTTGTTTTTAATCAAACCCATCTTTTCTATTACAGTTTTATCTCTGTATTCGTTTTCAGTTTTCTGCATACTGCCTCCTGTTATTTTTTATTCATATTCAACTGCATCTACCGGACAACTATCTATACACAATCCACACGACCAACAATCCGGCAGCAAATATCTATTTTTAGTTTCATATATTTTTCCCATAACTTCAGTAGGACAAGCTGAAATACATTTCCTGCACTCTATACATTTTGAATTATTTATTTTTATTTTCTTGATACTAATATTTTGTAATAACCATGAATACAAACCAAAAGGACAGATGTAATGACAAAACGGACGATATATAAATAAACTGGCTATTATTAAAATGGGCAGTGTATAAAATGCAATCACAGCTAACTCACGAAAATTAAACACTTTGAAGTAATTGACATGATGTGGAATAACAAATTTTTTGACATTATAAACCATCCCATACGCAAATCCAAAAAGTAATGTAAGAAATGCAGTAAATACTAACATACGAATCACAAGAGAGATTATAAATGGTATTTTGAAATTATATTTTTTCTTATATATCGGAATATTAAAAATACTTTCCTGCAAAGCGCCCAACTGACATCCCCAGCTGCATATTAACTTACTCCCAACTATTGAAAACAATGTAAAAATAATAAAACTTGGCCATAATATTTGCGGGTCACCCCCCATCTTATTGAACATTTTAAAAAGCTTAACTATTGATTCCATTGGATTAGGAGTCGCTCCAAAAAAAATCCCGAATACAATAATCGTAAAAATTAATATAATTTTTCTTTTCGCCCTAATTGCTTTTCCTTTTAAAATTATAGTAATTATAAACGATAAATGTATTGCCCATAAAATATATTTTAAAATATTTTTGTTAATTCCTACATTCATGAATAATACTAAAACCATTGTTAAAATAATTAGTGTAATACTTAAGATAATGTTTTTTTTCAAAACAACCTCCATAAAATATATTTCACATATTTATTCCCAAGTCAATTTTGATTCTAAAAACTCCGCAGATTTTTCTATACATTTAATACAACTAATCTTATTCATCTTTAATTCCTTGCATGTTGTAAATCCAAGTTGTCCAATAAAATATTTTTCAAAATCTATTTTTTTGTCTGGGTATACTTTTTGCAAAATATAATATACAGCATAATATGCCCCGCAATAACCTCTAGGAACTCTTCCAATACTATAAAACTTAAATAAATCTATGGTATTTTCATAATTCTCAATCTCATCCTTAAAACTTGCTATAACAGCTTGAGCACAATTTAACCTTATCTCGTTGTTTCTTCCTAAAAATATATTTTTTGCTAGTTCCTTTTTACTCATAACCTACTTCCTAATCTCCTCTAAAAATTTACATAAAATTTCTCTAATATTTTTTTCATCACGATTATATTCAATTATTGTTTTTCCATTAACTACCGCCTCAACAATAGTTTTATCAAATTCGATTTTTCCAATAATATCCATATTTTCTTTCTCACAATATTCCTCAATTTCTCTTGTCATGTTTACATTCAAATCATACTTATTAATAATTAGTTTTACAGGTACTTTAAAATGCTTTGCTACATCTATCACTCTTTTTGCATCATGCAAGCCAGAAATACTAGGCTCAGTAACAACAAGCGCACAATCTACTCCTCCCATACATGCAATAACCGGACAACCAATACCCGGTACCCCATCGATAATTATCAAGTCCCGTTTTTCTTTTTGAGCTATCTCTTTTGCTTTTTCTCGAACTTTTGATACCAGTTTGCCCGAATTTTCTTCGCCCACTCCAAGTTTAGCATGCACCATAGGGCTAAACCTTGTGTCTGAGATATAATATTCACCTGTAACATTTTCGCACATATTAATTGCAGACTCAGGACATATGTGACTACAAAAACCACAACCTTCACATGAAATCAAATCAACAACAAAATCATCGCCTATTGCATCAAAACGACATAGATCAATACACTGTCCACATTGTATACATTTTTTCTGATCAATCTTTGCAGTCTTGCCGCTTTTGAAAATATGTGTTTCTTTAACCGTAGGATTTAAAATTAAATGTAAATCCGAAGCATCAACATCACAATCAACCATAACATGATTTTTTGCAAGAGATGCCAATGCGCCTGTTATTACAGTTTTACCTGTCCCGCCTTTTCCACTAATTACAACTATTTGTTTCATAATATTTTCACAAAAGCTTAATAAGTTTTTCTTTTGCTTTCTCTCCTTTAATTATTTGTATATTTCTTTTCTTTGTCTTAAAAAATTCAGATAATAGATTAACAACCATTTTGTTTGCTTTTCCTTCTATTGGCAAAGAAGTTACATATACTTTAAACTTACCATTTTCTTTTATGACTTTATTAACTTTTGAATTAGCAATAACTCTTACTTCTATTATTTGCATAACTTATTCACCGCATCTTGCGCTGCTACAACTAATGGATACATTGTAGGTGCAGTTGTTAAATACGGATGCGTAGCCATTTGCAATGTTTCAAATTCTGATGCTAACATTCGTTGCTGCACTGCAACACTAATAATATTTATCATCTCACCACAAGACATTCCTCCTAAAACCTGTCCCCCTAAAATTATGCCTGATCGTTTTGCGAAAACTAATTTTACTTTAATTTTATTTACACCCGGCATACTATTTGGATGCTTATCAACACCCTCGAAAAAACCTGTTACAATTTCAAAACCTTCTTTAATAGCGCTAGCTTCAGTAAGCCCTGCTGACCCTAAAACCAAACCATCAACGTATGTTGAATATGCTGCAATTGTACCTTTGTTTTCTCTAATAAGTTTTATGTTGTATAAATTCGCACCCGCAATCCTAGCTTCACTTGTAGCAGTTGAAGCAAGCATAACCGAAACAGCTTTTCGAGTATAAAAGTCTTTTTTTAAAGCACAATCGCCTACTGCAAAAATATCTGGATTACTTGTTCTCATATATTCATCAACACTTATCGTTTTATTATGATTTATTTCCAAACCACATTTAACTGCTAGATCAGTATTGGGAATCGCTCCCATCCCCAATATTACAGCATCTGTTAAAATCTCCCCTCCATTGGAAAAGATCACTTTTTCAACATGCCCATCACCTTCAAATTTAGCAACTTTAGTATCTATTAATATATTAACTCCATTTGATATTAATTTATCCTGCACTTCTTTAGAAAATTCTATGTCAAAAGAATTTGCGAGAAGACTTGGCAAAAGCTCCACTAGATAAACTTTTAAACCTTCAATTTTTGAAAGTTCATCCGCCAATTCAATCCCTATAAATCCTCCGCCCACTATTAACACATTTTTTGATTTCTTGATTTTTTCTACAACTTCTTTCAAATATTTCATTTCTTTATTAATAGGATAAACACCCTCTTTTTCTATACCCGGAATAGATGGAATAATTGGTTTTGAGCCTACCGCCAATATCAATTTTTCATATGAATATTTCTCTCCACTTTTTGTTTCAACAATTTTGTTTTCCTTATCAATACTGGTTACCTCGTCCACAACAAAACCAATATTGTTTTTCTCAAGCACAAGATTGCCAAGTTTATTATCTTCAGGATCATTCAAACTTTTAAACATATATGGAATACCGCACGGAATCACAGCCTTTTCAACATTTTTTATCATAAAAATATTTTTATCTTTATAATATCTTCGAGCTGAAACTGCGCTTATAATTCCAGCAGGACCTCCGCCAATTACTAAAATATCTACTTTTTGCATACAACATGCCTCCTGATTTTATTAAATAAATTTTCAAAATCTTTTTTATACTCTGGAAATGCTTCAACAATTGATATTCCCTTTGAATAAGCTTCTGCAATTTTTCGATCAAATGGAATTTTCATAAGTATGGGAATATTCTCTTTTAAACAATATTTTTCTGTTTCATCATTTCCCAAATCACTTCGATTAATTACAACTCCAAATGAAATTTTCATTTCCCTCAAAAGATCCACTGATAATTTCAAATCATAAAGCCCAAAAGGAGTTGGTTCCGTCACCATAATGCAATAATCAGCATCTTTCACAGCAGTTATGACTGGACAAGATGTTCCGGGTGGCGCATCGATTATGACTGTTTTATTTGAGTCTATTGTATCCTTAACTTTTCTGATAAGCGGTGGAGACATAACTTCTCCGATATTCAATAGACCATGAACAAAATTCACATTTTTATTACTGCCTATTTCAACAATCCCTATTTCTTTTCCAATTTCTTCTATTGCTTTTTGCAGACACAAATAACTACAAGCTCCGCATCCATGACAAAGCTCAGAAAATATAAGCACTTCTTCCTTCAATACAGCAATCGCATTATACTCACATACATTTTGGCAGATCTCGCAAAAATTACATTTTTCATTATCAACTTTTGGAATTGGTATAAGTACTTTTTGTTTATCCTTTATCTTGGGCTTTATAAATATATGAGCATTGGGTTCTTCTACATCACAATCCAAAATTTGCACATTAGGCAAAGACTTAGCCAAATTAACCGCAACTGTAGTTTTTCCTGTCCCGCCTTTTCCGCTTGCTATTGAAATAAGCATAATATCCCCTACTCTTTAATCATTTTATTACCGCAATTAGGACATTCCACAGTATAACAAGGACATCCTCTTTGATGAGGAACCCTGGTCTTGCAACTAGGGCATATACAATAACCAACTGGCCCTGAACCCGGTTTATTTCCCTGCATCATTCCTCTGCCTTGGCCACCTCTTCTACCCAAACCTAAACCTCGACCAATTCCTCTAAAAATATTCCTAAACATTGCTACACCTCCTCATGAAGAAATCGCATCAACAGGACAAGAACTAATACATGCCCCGCAATCAACACATGAATCATTAACTACAGCTTTTTCATCTTCGATTGTTATTGCACTCACTGGGCATGTATCTACACATGCTGCGCATCCAGTACATTTTTCTTTGTCTATCTTTACCATTATTCACCTCCAGATAAATCTTACCAATGTCCTTCAACATTCGCAGAATCAGATATTTTGAGTTTTCCATTTTTGTAATCTTCAATCGCATCTTTAATACTTCCAGTAACACCTATCACTACCTTTATTCCAGCAGCCTGCAATGTTGCAAATGCCTTAGGTCCACAATTACCAGTAAGCACAACTTCAACATTTTGCTTCGCAACATTCTGACTAGTTTGAATGCCTGCGCCGCTTGCTGCATTTAGATTCTGTGTATTTTCAATGCACGAAAATTCCATAGTTTCAGTATCTACAATTATTATATTCTTTGCCCTTCCAAATCTTTGGTCAATTTCTGAACTCAAATCAGTACCGATTGCTGTTATTGCTATCTTCATAAACACCTCTTTTCAAGTTTTAAGTTACTACTTGTTTAACTCATTTAATTTATCTCTAACGTTTTTCAGTTCTTGTTCTAAAACTTTTGCATCCTCTTTTAACATTTCTGTTTCTTGTTCCTTTGTAACTCGAGGATAAGCATTAAATAAACGACCACAAAACCGTCCCCTGCCTAATCCTCGTCCAAATCCACCGCCTCTTCTAAATTCAACATTTCTTCCATCCACTACACCTGCTTGCGACGAACAATTCCCTAATCCTCTTCCTGTTCTAACTCCCTGACCCATTGGTCCTGTTCCATCAAATCCTGGCATTATAACCACCTCCTATTTGAAATTATAACTCAGTTTTCACAAATACTGCTTCTGCTGAAGTTATTTTGTTTCCATCTTGATACATTGTTCCTTTCATTGAATAAAATTTATCTTTTATAACATTGCTGATTTTTGTCTTTAAAATTAAATCTTTATTTACATCAACAGATTTTTTAAACCGAATATTTAATTTTGCTGTCATTGCAACAATTCCATGCCCAAATAAACACTGTACCATAGCAACATCATAAAGAGCTGATAATACTCCTCCATGCATTATATTGTCATACCCTTGAAAAATATCTTTACAAAAAAAAGTAACATTTAAAGACCCCTTATCACTAAATTTCATATTTAGAATAATATGATTATTAAAAAAACACTTAGAATGGTATTTATCAATTATTTCTTTTCTTTTTTCTTCATGTTTCAAAGCTATCATAATTTATTCCTTGAATTATTTTAGTTAAATTTTAAAATTGTTTTATTTACTGCAAATCATTTGCATTTTTATTGTAAATTTTTTTAACTACAATTTGAGCAAATTCCTCTAAACTGATGAATTTCTTCATCAATCAAGAATTTATACTTTTTCTTAATTGTTTCTACTTTTTTATTTTTATGTTCACACATAAAATCTTCCACATCAATTACCCGCCCACACGATTTACATATAAGATGTATATGAAATGGTTTTTTATCAAAATGACTTACCAATTCGTATCGAGCCCTGCCATCTCCAAAATCATATTTCAAAACTATTCCCATATTTATCAAAATCTCCAAATTTCGATAAATAGTCGTTAGATTTACTCCATCATGCTGCTTCTTAACTTTATTATAGATATCATCAACACTCAAATGTGTATCTGAATTTTCCATAATATTTATAATTGCTTCTCGAACTGCAGTAAACCTATAACCAGCTTCATGGAAGTCCTGACAGCCCCATGATTTTCTGCATCTTTTTCTACGCATTTTTTTACAACCTCTTATTGCAAATCATTTGCATTATTCTAGCATATAAAAATTATTTGTCAAGTATACGTAAATAACTGCTTTTTTCTAAAAAAATTCAAAATTACAAATTCTTATCTCAGGCATATTACTTGAATCTTTTACTAATTCACCTTTACTATCAAATGATATTAGAATATGATTTCCTCTAAGATTTATATTTAATTTTGCTTGTTTAACCTGCGTTTTAGTTGAAAAACCACTGAAAATAGAAAATCCCATGTTTAAACCCAATCGCCAACTGCTCTCATCAAAAACATTGGCATCACCAGCCCAACTATTCGAAGCGGAAAAAGACAAAGTAGGATAATAATCACTTTTAATTTTTTTTAGCTGCAGCTTATACCAACTTGCATTTGATGGGGTATTATCCTGCGCCGAAACACAGTACTCTATCGAACGCAAATTGGTATTAACCAATCTATTTCTTTCTATTTCCTTTTGTATTTGAGGATTTATACTTAAAAATTGTTCAACCAATTCATTCTATATTTCCTATCTTCAATAAATAATTATTTCCTATTTTTTCTTGCTCTTTTCTGTTTTTGTCCCCTTTTTTGTTTTCTTTCTTTTCTCTTTTTCTTCCTTTCTTCTTTCATTTCATTAAATTCCTTTACTTGTTCGGAACTTAATATTTTTTCAATTTCTTTGTCATATTTTTCTCGAATTTCCATAACCTTAGTTCTCATTTTCTCTTTTTCTATTTGAATTTCTTTCCATCCTTTATCTAAAAACTTTCTCACATCTTCTGCCTGTTTTTCTGACAGCTTTAATCTTTCGGACATTTTTTTACAATAATTCTGTCTTCTTTCGCCAGGATTCCTCCATTTTTTACCACTCTTCATTTTATAACCTTTACCGTCGCTAAATTCTTTCCCCTCACACATTTTTCCTGATCCTTTGCCTTTTGACCCATGACTCATACGAGCCTGTGATAAACTCGTCATCATCAATAGCAAAATTAAAAATAATAAAATTTTCTTCATGATAACCATCCTCCTTAAATTATTTTTTCGTTATGAATAATAAATATCCATTAACTCATTATTAAAACCATTATCAATAGATTCATCATATAGAAATAATGAAACTTTTTCCGGTTGAGTAATATTACTTCTTACAAAAAAAGCTGTTGCCAAAACAAACACCATAAAAACTGCATAAGACAATTTAAAATGCCAAAAAACATTTATCTTTGTACTCTGCTTTTGAATTTTCTCAGCCAAACGGGTTTCAAAATACTCATCTGATTTTATTTTAGGCATACGAACATGACTTTTTGTTATATTTTTCATAATATCCAATTCTTCTTTGCACTCAGTACAATTTTCTATATGTTCGAACATTACTTTTATTTTCTTGTCTGAAAGTTCATTATCAATATACTGTGAAATATATTGTTTACATAACCTGCATTTCATAACTTGCCTCCAAGATTTGCTTTTATCTTCTGCCTTGCTCTAAAGAGCCACACTTTAACTTTACTCATAGAAATCTTCATAATCTTTGATATTTCCTCATAACTTAAATTTTCCATATCTTTTAATTTCAAAATAACTTTATATTTATCAGGCAGCTTACTTACAGCATCACCTATTCTTTGATTCATGTCCCTTTTCACCAAATCATTCAATACATTTTCATTGGTTTGTTCATTATTAATACTTTCATCCAAAGAAACAGTTTTGTTTCTCTTTTTTTTCTTCAATACATCCAAACAAGTATTAACTGTTATTCTATAGAGCCATGTTTTAATACTGCTTTTGCCTTGAAACTTATCAAGCTTTTTATAAACTTTCAAAAATACTTCCTGCACTACATCTTCCAGTTCAAAATCATTTCCTAAAATCTGAAATGCTATGTTATAAACCATATCTTTATTCTCTCTAACAAACTGCCAATAAAAATTGTTGTCTTTCTCCTGCATACTATCTCCTTGTTCACTTATTTAGACGATTTATTATGGAAAATGTTACATTATGTTTAAATTATATACTTTTCAGATAGGATAGCAATATGGAAAGAAGTAGTTAAAGGTTTATTTTTTTATCAGTATTTTCTTTATTTCTTTTATATTTCCGAAAAACACAATTTTATCATTTAATACAATTTTTTGATCAAGATATGGTTTTAGTAGTTTCTTACCTGCACGTTCTATTAATAAAAGTTCTATATCGTACTCATTAAGTTTTAAATCTCTAGCTTCTTTTTCCAGCAAATTACTTTGGGCATGAATAAACAATTTTAAAATACCCATACTATTAATCCCAAATGGAATTTCCTCTATAAAAACAGGTTTAAATTTTATTTTTTTCTTGAGCAAGTCTGTTATTCTTTGGGATATTTTTGAAGCTGTAAAGAATTTATAAGATAAAAAAACAAATAAAATTATAACAACAAGATTAATAAGAGGTATCAATTTTACAGGAACTAAAACATCGAGAAAAGGAATTTTTATTTTAGAAATAGCAAAAGTAGTCTTCATAGAATTCGCAAACGTTGCAATAAGAGTTACAAGTCCCGCATTACCTGTAATCATAAGAATTGACGCAATCTTCCGCCTTTGCTTATGCCCAACTATAAGTTCAGCTTCCTTGGTTGTAAAACCTGTACCAGAAAAACATGACAATGCCTGAAATTTTGCAACAGACCACTCAAGTCCAGTCATCTGAAATGCAACTGCTCCAAGTCTGACTGCTAAAAACGAAATAATAATGGTACCTAGAAATAATAATAAATTCATAAATCAAGTTACCCCTATAACCATCCCTTTTTCTTGAAATAAATTAACATAATTGTAATTACACAAACTATTAATCCCCAAACTCCAAAATAGCCCCATTTAAGACTAAGCTCAGGTATATATTTAAAATTCATACCGTATATTCCGGCAATAAAAGTAATCGGAATAAATATTGTTGCAATTATTGTTAAGACTTTCATAACTTCATTCATTTTGTTACTCACAGCAGTCAAATAAATGTCCATCATAGACGATACAACATCTCTATAAGTTTCAATATGATCAATAATCTGGATTACATGGTCATATAAATCACGTAAATATACTTGTGTTGATTCAGCCAACAAATCTGATTCAGAATATCTGAAACTATTAATAAGTTCTCTAATAGGCCATGTCATCTTTCTAAATAATATTATCTGACTTTTCAAATTATAAATTCCTTCAAGAGTAGCTTGTTTGGGATTATTAATCAGTTCTTTTTCCAAATCTTCAATCTCTAATCCTATTTCTTCGAGCACAAGATAATAATTATCCACAATCAAGTCGGTCAAAGCATATACTAAATAATCTGCTGTCTGTTTTCTGATTCTGCCTTTTTTGTTAAACAAACGATTCTGAATAGGTTTAAATTTCTCTCCATTTTTTTCTGTAAAAGTTATAACAAGATTCTTTAATAAAAGAATACATACATTATCTATAATCAATCTTTTGTTTAATTTATCGTATGAAATAAGTTTAAGAATCATAAAAATATAATTTTCATAATCTTCATATTTTGGTCTGTGATAAACATTGATAATGTCTTCGAGTGTTAAAGAATGAATATTATACTTTTTTCCAATGCTGGAAATTAAGTCCGTATCATTAATAGAATCAATACTCAACCATATAGTTTTATTATCGAGCAACTCAGGAAATTCAATTGAACTTTTAATTTCTACTTTATCAATTTTATCAGTATCGTAAGTTATTGAAGACATTTTGGCAGGTTTTTTCTCAATTGATGGAGTTTCTATTGTTCCTGGAGGGAGTCCAATATTTTTATACTTTTTTTTGGAATAAACCATTTTTTTATACTCCATTTATATTTAATGTTTCAAAAAAAGAATATTATCTTAATTAATTATTATTTTTAATGATTTTATTATATTTTTCAATATATTTTTTTTTGCTGTTATTTTTCATGAATAATTTGTTTCGCACTTTTTTGATTATACTTTTTTATTTCTTTTTATTTATCTACAATATTATGCTTAATAACCTTTCCCTCGACCATGAAAACAATATCTTCACAAATGTTTGTTATCAAATCCCCAATACGTTCCATATTGCTTGTTATACGAAGGAAAAATAGACCAGATTCAATTATATCAGGATTCTTTCCCAAAACTCTGATAGATTCTTTTATACTTTCACGTCTAAAATCATTTATTTTCTGATCAGTTTCATTGACACCCTTAGCAGTCCTTGCATCTTTATCAATAAATGCTTTCATAGTATCCTTGAACATATTAATTAGAATATCACCTGCAACTCCAACATCCGTTTTTATATCAGCAATAGGATTATCCATCAAATATAAACTACTTTCAGCAATATTTACTGCATGATCGCCAATGCGTTCTAAATCATTGTTGATTTTCAAAATCATTAGAATAGTTCTAAGGTCAACTGCATTAGGTTGATACTGAGCAATAATATTTATACATAATTCATCTATTTCTAATTCATAATCATTTGCCTTTGGTTCATATTTTTTTATTACTTCATTTAAGATTTCTTTATCACTTTTTGTATATCCATCGAGGCTCTTTTTAAGCATTGCCTCAATCAAATTTGAATATTCAACTAGTGTTTTTTTTAATTCACTCAATCTTTCTATAAGCATCTTATCCTCCCATTAACCAAATTTACCTGTAATGTAATCTTCAGTTCTCTTATCTTTTGGTACCGTAAATATTTTTTCTGTATGATCATACTCTATTAGATTCCCTAAATATAAAAAAGCTGTATAATCAGATACACGTGCAGCTTGTTGCATATTATGTGTAACAATTATTATTGTATATTTTTGTTTCAATTCTTCAATCAGTTCTTCGATTTTTTTTGTTGAAATAGGATCCAAACTTGCACAAGGCTCATCAAAAAGCACAACCTCAGGATTTACTGCAAGACATCTAGCAATGCACAATCTTTGCTGCTGTCCACCAGAAAATGCTATTGCACTATCATGCAATCTGTCTTTTACCTCTTTCCACAAAGCTGCATTTTTAAGGGAAGTAACAACTCTTTCTTCTATATCAGTTTTATTTCTCATGCCATTGATTTTTAAACCATATGTTAAATTATCATAAATGGATTTTGGAAATGGATTTGGTTTTTGAAACACCATTCCAACACGTCTTCTAATATCTACAACATCTGCTTTTTTACTATTAATATTTTTATTATCAAGGAAAATTTTACCTTCCAATCTACTTGTAGATACAAGATCATTCATTCTATTGAATAGCCTTATATACGTAGACTTCCCACAGCCAGACGGGCCAATAATAGATGTAACTTTATTCGAATAAATATCCATTGTAATATTATTCAAAATCTGTTTTTCACCATAATAAAAATTTATATCATCTACTTTTATTCTAATCTCGTTCATTGAAATCTCCTTTGTCTGTGTCTTAAGTATATTGCAATTGCAGAAATCGAAAGTACCATCAACAAAAGTATTAGTGCGCAACCATAAGCAATTTGTGTATGCTTCTCTGGATATGTTCCTTCTGTCATAAGTGCATAAATGTGATATGGAAGTGCCATAACTTCTGAAAATATAGACTTTGGGAATCCTCGTCGATAAAATGTAGCAGCTGTAAACAATATAGGAGCTGTTTCACCTGCAGCACGTCCTACACTTAATATTACACCTGTTAAAATACCTGTCAATGCATGTGGAATCACAACTTTTTTTATTGTCTGCCATTTGGTCGCGCCAAGCGCTAGCGATGCTTCTCTTAATGAATGCGGTACTGCATTTAATGCTTCTTGTGCTGCAGAAATTATTCCGGGTAAAATCATAATAGCTAAAGTTGCGCTACCAGCTAAAATAGATATTCCAAAACCAAAGAATTTTACAAATACAGTTAAACCAAAAAGCCCAAACACAACCGATGGAACACCTGCTAAATTGTTAATTCCCATTTTTATTATATTTACAATAGCGCCCTTTGGAGTATACTCACATAAATATATCGAACATGCAATTCCAAGCGGAAATGCAAATAATATTGCACCCAAAGTTAAGTAGAAAGTTCCTAGAATCGCAGGCGCTACACCACCTTGAGTCATTGAACGACGAGGAACCTTTGTTAAAAAATCCCATGATAAAATCCCAATACCTTTTGACGCAACAAAATATATCAAAATTCCCAAAAATAAGACTGCAAAAATTACACAAAAGAATAAAAGCACAAAACCAATTTTCTCAGTTGTTTTAGCATTAAGCCTCATCTTCCTGCCCCTAGTTTGAGTCTATATTTTCTGCTTATCATTTCTGAAAGCGTATTAAAAATCAGTGTAATAAAAAACAATACAAGTCCAATTGCAAAAAGTGCATGATAATGATCGCTCCCCATTACAGCTTCACCCATTTCAGCTGCAATTGTTGCAGTCATTGGACGAACAGGTTTAAGAAACGAGTTCGGCACTACAGCTGCACCACCTGCTATCATAAGCACTGTCATTGTTTCACCAATAATTCTACTAACCCCCAAAATTATCGACGTAGAAATACCGGAACCTGCAGCCGGTATAACTATACGCGTAAGTGTCTGCCAACGTGTAGCTCCTAAGGCCAAAGATGCTTCTTTTAATGATTTGGGAACATAACCTAAAGCATCTTCTGAAATACTGAATACTGTTGGAATTGCCATAACACCAAGAATCAAACTTGCGGTTAAAACACATAAACCGGTTGGAATATTAAATATTTTCTGCAATAGCGGCGCTACAAACACCATTCCAAAAAATCCGTAAATTATAGACGGAACACCTGCTAAAATCTCAATAACAGGTTTCAGAATACTTCTTTGACGATAACTTGCAAGTTCGTGCATATATAGTGCTGAACCTAATCCAAATGGAACACAAATAAACAGTGCGCCAACTGTTATCCAAAGCGAACCCATAATTAATGGAAAAATACCAAATTCCGGTGGTTCAAATGTCGGATACCAATATTTACCAAAGAAAAACGAAAATAGTTTTACATGTTTAAAAACAGGCAAACCTTCTTTAAAAAGAACTATAACTATACCTACTAAAAAGATTAGTGAAGCAAATGCCATACTTGCAAAAATGTATTTATAGATTTCTTCTTTTACTTTAATAAATTTCTTCATTTTATCCTCGAGAAATATTATATAGAAACGCATTGCAATGTGTCTATATACTACATGTTTGAAGGTGAAAATTATTCCAACCCAATGTATCCAACTTCCTCAACCAACTTCTGTCCGTCGATTCCTTTTATAAAATCCATAAAATCTTTCACAGCGCCTTTTGGCTCACCATTTGTATACATGAAAAGTAGTCTTGAAAATGGATATTTTCCACTTAAAGCATTCTCTTTTGTACATTTAACACCATTTGCTGTTAATGCTTTTACACTTGAGTTTAAATACCCCAATCCGATATAACCAATGCCGCCCGGTGTATGTGAAACAACTGTTGCAACAGCTTTATTTGATGCCTCAAGAAGCGAATCCGGTCTTGTTTTTTGTTTATCAAGCACAAGCTTCATAAATGTTTCATATGTACCGCTTGCAGTATCTCTTGAAACAATAACTATTTCCTTTTCCGGTCCGCCTACTTCATCCCAGTAACTTATTTTTCCTGTATAAATATCTTTAATCTGTTGTTTAGTTAAATTTTTTATTGGATTTGAAGAATGAACAACTATACAAAGCGCATCCATTGCAACAACATGTGCAACTGGATTAATACCTTTTTCAACTGCTT
Organism: bacterium; assembly: GCA_042566505.1. GTDB lineage: Bacteria > RUG730 > RUG730 > JBDRED01 > JBHPKP01 > JBHPKP01. The sequence continues at coordinate 32,542 of JBHPKP010000011.1, forward strand.
TGTTAAGCTCCTTGTCTTTAATTGGTCTTGATGCATCTGCAATATCACATGTTCCTTCTAAAAGTGATGCAATCCCTACACCTGAACCACCACCTCGAACTGAAATATCCACATCAGCATTGTTGTCCATGTACACTTCAGCAGCTATTTGCGCAATTGAAAGTACAGTTGTAGAACCTTCCATTGTTATTTCATCCATTGCATAACCAAGCTGAAAGAGCATCAAACCAGCCGTAATAATTGAAAGTAATTTTTTCATTATATCTAACCCTCCTGTTTAAAATTTCGTTACAATATCAAATTGTATTAAGCTCTTTAATTTGTCTTTACCCATATCAGTTGTTGCATAATAATCAAGACCAACTGTTGAATTTTTTGTAAGACCATATTTCAAAACAAATTCAGTTCCTTGCAAGCCTGTTTCTCCACCACCAAAATCTGAATCTGGAAAAACATCAAGCCATGCATCTTTTTGAAGTTCTCTATACATAGCTTTTATTTGCCAGTGACCGAATTTCTTAATCTTTTTGTTTCCGAATTTTATACCGCCTAAAAATCCTTTGTTGTCCTCGGAAGGATCAGGGTTTTGTACACCCTCTGCAAAAAGTGCTACCTTTTCAAAATATAAATCAGCAAATGAAATTTCTAAACCTGTAGAAACACAGTTGTAGTTGTATTTCAAAACATCGTCATTATCAAAACCATCATTGCCTGTATCAATATATGTATTTGATTCAGCTGTTTGCGGCAACTGGTTTCCTTTAACTTTGTCAAACATATAACCGGAAACTGCTAGCTTTAAACCAATTCCATTTATCTTTGTAGTTATACCGGGCTGAACAACTGTCATTGCTGCATTTCCATCTGTCTTAATATGATTAAGTATTAAATAACCTGAATTAATATAAAGGTTAAGTTTGCCGACTTTCTTTTCAATAATCAAACCTGCACCTTCAAGCGAAATATCTCCGTCCCACAAAAGATCAGCTGGTTTCCAAATAAGACTTTTGTTTGGAATTTTACCACCTAATAATGTGATGTATTTTGGTGCAGCATATTTTGCATATGCATAATCTAAATTTATCGCTTTTGTCGCAAATGTATCTTCCATTGTTTGGTTAGTTGAACGTGCATCATCACTACCTGTTGCAAGCCCAAAACCTATCATAATAGGTTTACATACTTTTGCTTCACCTTTTAATCTAAATCTCATTCTAGCTCTATCTCTAAAATAAGTTGTTTCATCTTCTCTTTGAAATCTTAATCTCAAATCTCCCTTTAGTTTAATCATTTGAGTCCATTTAGGAGCTGTTTTAGCTTTTCCCATTGCAAGCTCTTTTCTCATTCCTTCTTTACTTAATGTAAGAAGCTGCTGTGCTTCTCCATCTGTTAAAACCCCTTTTTCCATGAGCTTTTTGATTAAAAGATCAGTTCTCCCTGCCTGCAGAACGCTACAAAAAAACAACATGCAAAGTAATAGCGATATAATTTTCTTAAACATTCATTTCCTCCTGTCTTTCTTTTTTTGCTTACTTTAAGTTAAGGGTGATCAGCCCTTTTATAGCTCGCAAGCATCTTAATAATAAAATATTTTAGTTAAGATAAAATAAATGTTTTGTTAATTTTGTGTTAATTTTTGGATTTGTCTTTTGAAGCTTAGATAGGAAGTATTACATTAAAAATCGTGCCTTTACCCGGTTCACTTTGAACATCTATAGAGCCGTTATGTAAAAGTACGATATGTTTAACAATTGAAAGTCCGAGTCCTGTGCCACCCATTGTTCTAGAACGAGATTTATCAACTACATAAAATCTCTCAAAAATTCTATCTATATCATGTTTTGGTATTCCAATCCCTGTGTCTCTAAAAACCATCAAAACATTATTATCTATTTTTCTTACTTCTAAATTTATTTCACCTTTTTCAGTATATTTTATTGCATTATCTAATATATTTAGCGCCATCTGTTCTACTTTAAATTTGTCGGCAAATATTTGAGGAACATCTTGCGCTATATCTAATTTCATTTTAATGTTTTTGTCTGCTATTTTTGGTTCAAGAATTTTTAAAATATTCGTAAGCATTTCATTTAAACTAATCTCTTCTTTTTCCAATCTAAATTTTTTTGATTCAAGTTCTGTTAAAGATAACAGATCATTAACTATATTTATCATGCGAACTGTATTATTTTTTATAATATCAACATATTTTTGATTATATTTTTTTTCATCTTCTATAGTTTCCATAAAACCTCTAATAGATGATAACGGCGTACGAAGTTCATGCGAAACATTTTGCACTAATTCTTTTTTCAGTTGCTCCATTTCACGCATAGCTGTAATATCATTAAAGATTGCAATCACACTTATGTCTGTAGACAAAAATGTCATGCTGCACAAATAAACTTTTTCACCTATAATTATTTCTTTAGTTTGATTTTCTTTTTTATTTCTGACACTTTTAAGCAATTCTAAAAATTCCGGTTCTTTGATTAGTTCATAGATTAACTTTTCTCTTGGTTTATGATCATTAACTAATAAATTAAAATTACTATTCGCTAAAAATACTCTATCGTCTTTCCCAAATGCAACAATACCAGCATTTACAGATGATATTAAAGTTTCCAGTTCTTCTTTTTGTTTCGATAATTTTAAAATAAGTTCTTTTATGGTTGCACTCATATAATTAAAATTTTCAGCAAGATCGTGCAATTCATTTTTGGAATCAAAAATCACCCGAGTATCAAAATTTCCCTGCGCAATTTTTTTTGATGCATCTGATAAAGATTTAATCGGAATACTCAACCGTTTGGAAAAAATCCAAGCCAGAAAAACTGCAATCAATAAAACCACTAATGTAGTTTGAAATATCCTATATCTTAGATTATTAATTAATAGCCTAATATCCTTCATAAATAAACTTAATCTGAGAACTCCCACGATTTTATACGACTTTATTAAAGGAACTGCAACATAAAGCATATCTTCTTTTATGGTTTTACTATAACGTATAGATTGACCTGTATAACCGTCTAATGCTTTATTTATCTCTGGTCTGGATTTATGATTTTCCATTTGGCTAGCATCTTCTTCGGAGTCAATAATTACAGTCCCATCATTATCTATAAGTGTAACTCTTGCATCCAAATCACGGCCCAATGATTCTACTATCAATTTGTTTGTTTGAATATTATTATTCGGAAAAAAATCAAGAAATGTTGTTCGAAATGAATTTGCAACTCTTTCAAGCTGGCCCGCTTTTGTATCAATAAAATACTTTTTTACGGTCCCTATTGATAAAAATACAATAATAAAAGAAAGAAGAAATGTAATAACAAGATAACCGGAAAATATATTATAGAAAATTGACCTTTTCATACTTCTAATTTATACCCAACTCCTCGTACATTTTTTATTTTCGAACCATATTTTGAACCAAGTTTATCCCTAAGATGCCTAACATGCACATCAACACTACGGTCTGTGACTATTTTATCATCTCCCCATAAATAATTAAGAATTGCATCGCGAGTAAAAACATGGTCCGGTCTTGATGCAAAAAGTAGAAATAAATTAAATTCAGCTTTTGTTAGTTCAATAACTTTATTCTTTATCGTTAATTTCATTTTATTTTTATCAATTATAATTTCAGAACCAACCTTTATAATTTTACTTGTTTCTCCCTCTCTAACTTCTTTCGAATATCTTTTAATAATAACTTTAACTCGGGTGGTAAGTTCCTTTACTGAAAAAGGTTTTGTTACATAATCATCTGCGCCAAGTTCTAAACCGATAATTTTGTCGGTTTCTTCACTTTTTGCCGTTAGCATAATAATCGGAATATTTTTGAATTGCGTACAGGTTTTAAGCTCTTTGCAAATATCCAATCCATCTTTACCCGGAAGCATAAGATCAAGTATTATCAAATCAGGTTTATCTTTTGCAATATATCTCATAAATGGTTCATACTCATAAAAACCCTGA
>JBHPKP010000012.1:0-29575 GCA_042566505.1 bacterium
AAGAGTATCTTCCAGATGATTATTGTCGAGTAACAATGTTTGATGGTCGAACAGGTGAGAAATTTAATGAAAAGGTTACAATTGGTTATATGTATATTCTAAAGCTTGCTCATTTAGTTGAAGATAAAATTCATGCACGTTCAACGGGACCATACTCACTTATTACAAGACAACCACTTGGTGGAAAAGCTCAATTTGGTGGACAGAGATTGGGAGAGATGGAAGTTTGGGCTATTGAGGGATATGGTGCAAGTCATACGCTCCAGGAGTTTTTAACAGTAAAAAGTGACGATGTACAGGGTAGAACCAGAATGTATGAAGCAATTATAAAAGGTGATATTTTATCTGAACCTGGTATACCAGAATCATTTAAAGTTCTAGTAAAAGAACTGCAAAGTTTAGGTCTAAATATAGAGCTCTTAAAAGAGAGTGAATAAAAAATAAATTGCAAAATAGGAGGGAACTCCATTGGCAAGAGTATCCAAAACAAAATTTAAAATTAAAAGAAAAATTTCAGAGAATATCAATTTTTCAAATTTTGATACTATTAAGTTAGGAATCGCATCTCCAGAACAAATTAGAAGTTGGTCTTATGGTGAGGTGAAAAAAGCTGAAACAATAAACTACAGAACATTTAAACCCGAGCGTGACGGATTATTCTGTGAAAAGATTTTTGGTCCTATTAGAGATTGGGAATGTAATTGCGGTAAATACAAATGGATCAAGCATAAAGGTGTAATTTGTGATAGATGTGGTGTGGAAGTAACAGAATCAAAAGTTCGAAGAGAAAGAATGGGGCATATTGAGTTAGCAGAAGCAGTTAGTCATATTTGGTTCCTTCGAAAATCACCTTCCCGTTTGGGAATTTTGATTGGTATGAAATTAAGTGATTTGGAAAAGGTTATTTATTTTTCTAGATATGTTGTTGTGGATCCGGGTGAAACAGGATTGAAAAGAAAGGATCTCTTATCTGAAGATGAATACCAGAGTTTAAAAGATAAGTATGGGAATAAGTTTAAAGTCGGAATAGGGGCATCAGCTATTAAAGATCTTTTGAAGACAATTAACTTAGAACAACTTGCTAAAGATTTAAGAGTTCAAATAAAAGACGCAAAATCGGAAGCAACAAGAAATAGATTAGTTAAACAACTGAGAGTTGTTGATGGATTTTTAAAATCAGGAAATCAACTTGATTGGATGATTCTAGATGTTATTCCAGTAATTCCTCCAGATTTGAGACCATTAGTTCCTTTAGATGGGGGTCGGTTTGCTTCGTCTGATTTGAATGATTTATATAGAAGAATTATAAACAGAAATAATAGATTAAAACATATTCAAGGTTTAAGAGCTCCAGAAGTAATGATTTATAATGAAAAACGCTTATTGCAAGAAGCAGTTGATGCATTGTTTGAAAATGGGGTAAGGAATAAGGTTGTAGTGGGTGCAGGCAACAGACCATTAAAATCTTTGTCTGATGGATTAAAAGGGAAGCAAGGAAGATTCCGGCAAAATCTTTTGGGAAAAAGAGTTGATTATTCGGGTCGTTCTGTAATTGTTGTTGGTCCAAATTTAAAACTTAGTCAGTGCGGACTTCCAAAGGAAATGGCACTAGAACTTTTCAAACCATTTATTATTAGGGAGTTATTAGAAAAGAATATTGCTGGTTCACTAAAGAATGCAAAAAAAATGCTTGAACGCGTGAGACCAGAAGTTTGGGATATTTTAGAGCATGTTACAAAAAGTCATCCGGTATTGTTGAACAGAGCTCCAACACTTCATAGATTAGGTATTCAAGCTTTTGAACCAGTTCTTGTTGAGGGGAAAGCTATTCAACTTCATCCTCTTACTTGTGCAGCTTTTAATGCTGACTTCGATGGCGACCAAATGGCTGTACACGTTCCACTTTCGATAGAAGCGCAATTGGAAGCTAAGATGCTCATGCTTTCAACGAACAATCTTTTGTCTCCTGCAAGTGGCAAATCTATTACAGTGCCATCTCAAGACATGGTTTTGGGTTGTTACTTTATGACAAAAGAAAAAAAAGGATGTTTAGGTGAGAATAAAGTATTTTCAACGGCAAAGGAAGTAGTACTTGCGTATCAATTAAAAATGGTTGATATCAATGCAAAGATAAAATTAAAAAAAGATACAAGTTTTCTAGAAACAACAGTTGGAAGAGTATTGTTTAATGAGTTTATTCCTGAAGAATTAGGTTATATTAATAAAGCATTAGTGAAAAAAGATTTAGCGAATCTAATTGAGGACAGTTATAAAATAATTGGTAGGCAGAAAACTGTATATCTTTTGGACAACATTAAAAAAGCTGGTTTTCATTATTCTACTTTGGCTGGAATTTCTATCTCGCTTGTTGATATGTTAATTCCCAAGGAAAAACAGAAAATAATCGATGCTGCAAAAAAAGAAGTAAAAGATATTCAAGCTCAGGCGCAAATGGGTGTAATTACTGAAGCTGAACGATATAATAAAGTAATTGATATTTGGACGCATGTAACGGATAAAATTGCTGACATGATGTTTGGGGAACTTAGAAAACAAGAAGATTCTCCATATAAAGAAGGAGTCTCGAAATTTAATTCTATTTACATAATGGCAGATTCAGGGGCTCGAGGTAGTAAGCAGCAAATACGACAGTTAGCTGGTATGCGTGGTCTAATGGCACGTCCACAAAAAAAGATTACAGGGCAAATTGGTGAAATTATTGAATCTCCGATTACAGCAAACTTTAGAGAAGGGCTTACAGTTTTGGAATATTTTATTTCAACACATGGTGGTAGAAAAGGTTTGGCAGATACTGCACTCAAAACTGCTGATGCAGGATATTTGACAAGAAGATTAGTTGATGTGTCGCACGATATGGTAATAACTATGGATGATTGCGGCACTTTAAATGGCATTAGAATAACAGCTATAAAAGAAGGCGATGAAGTTATAGAGCCTTTAGAACAGCGTATAATAGGACGAGTTGTATTGGATAATGTTGTAGGTCTTGTTGAAGATGAAAATGGAGATTTCAAAGAAGAGCTTCTCTTAAAAGAGGGAGAACTCATAACTGAAGAATCAGCAAAAAGATTAACAAAAGCAGGTATAGAACGTTTAAGAATTAGGTCAGTATTAACTTGTGAGGCTCCAAATGGGCTATGTAAACAGTGTTATGGACTTAATTTAGCAAATATTAAAATGGCAGAGATTGGAGATGTTGTTGGAATTATAGCTGCACAATCAATTGGTGAGCCAGGAACACAGCTTACATTGCGTACATTTCATATTGGTGGAACAGCAAGCAGAGTTGTATTAAACTCATCAATAAATGCGAGAAAAGATGGGGAGCTTAAATACCATCACATAAAAACTATTAAAGATAAGAATGAAAATTTAATTGTTCTTAGTAGGAATGGTGAAATAAGTATCAAAACAACTCAAGGCAAGGAACGAGAACATTATAACATTCCATATGGAGCAAAACTTTTTGTAGGTGATAATAAAAAAGTAAATAAAGGGCAGCTTGTTGCAGAATGGGATCCATACAGTATGCCTATTATTGCAGAAGTGGGTGGAACAGCTAGGTGGCAAGATATCATTGATGGTACAACTATGAATGAAGAAAAAAATAGGATTACTGGGCAAATAGAAAGAAGTATTATTGAGCATAGAGGAACAGAAAGATTAAACCCACAAATTATAATTAATGGGAGCCATGGGAAAAAACTAATTAGTTACCCTCTTCCACTTGATACTTATATCGTAGTCATAGATAAAGAAAAATTAGAAGCTGGGGATGTGATTGCAAAAATACCACAAGAAGTTAGTAAGACAAAAGATATTACGGGTGGTTTGCCACGTGTTGCTGAACTTTTTGAAGCTCGAAAGCCAAAAAACCTTGCTGTGATTTCTGAAATCGAAGGGTTTGTTACCTTGGGAACAACGGTAAAAGGGCTTTTAAAAGTAGATGTTACAACAGAAACAGGTATGACTAGAGAATATGTTATTCCTCAAGGAAAGCACCTTGTTGTATATGAAGGAGATAGGGTAAGAGCAGGGGATTCTCTAACTGATGGGGCAGTTAATCCTCATGATATCTTACGGGTTAAGGGTGACAAAGAGGTTCAGGAATATCTCGTAAATGAAATACAAGAAGTTTATAGGCTACAAGGTGTGACAATAAATGATAAACATATAGAAGTTATTGTAAGACAAATGTTGTCAAATGTGAGAATTGAAAAAACAGGAGATACAAATTTACTTGTTGGTGAAATGGTCAATAAGTATAAGTTTCGACAAGAAAATGAAAAAGCTATTCAAAAGGGTTTAAAACCATCGGTTGCAAGACCAGTTCTTTTGGGTATTACTAAAGCATCTTTAAATTCTGAAAGTTTTATTTCAGCAGCTTCGTTCCAGGAAACAACAAGAGTTCTTACAGAAGCTAGTGCAGATGGTTTAAAGGATAACCTAAAAGGGCTAAAAGAAAATGTGATTATTGGGCACCTGATACCTGCGGGTACAGGTTTTAATCAAAATTTAACAACAAAAGAATCGTAATTTTTCTAAAAAAGCTTGACATTAAAAGCAAAGATATGTTTAATACTCAAATACTTTTAGGAGATAATAATGTTAACAGCTAATCAGCTCATTAGAAAAGGGCGAAAAAAACTAATTAAAAAAGGAAAAACTCCAGCACTTAATGCATGTCCACAAAGACGAGGAGTTTGTACAAGAGTTTATACAACTACACCGAAGAAACCAAATTCTGCGTTGCGAAAAGTTGCACGTGTAAAACTTACAAATGGGATGGAAGTGAGCGCATACATACCTGGTATAGGGCATAATCTTCAAGAGCATTCAATAGTGCTTTTGAGAGGCGGAAGAGTGAAAGATCTTCCAGGCGTTAGATATCACATCGTTAGAGGAACTTTGGATACGACAGGTGTTAACAATAGAAAAAAAGGACGATCAAAATACGGGGCTAAAACTCCGAAAGAGTAATAATTAAAAGGATAGTTATATGTCTAGAAAGAAAAAAAGAATATTGAGACCTATGAGTGAAGATTCAAGATACAAGAGTTTGTTGTTAATGCACTTTGTGAATAGATTAATGTGGGATGGGAAAAAAGGGATTGCAATTAAACTTATGTACGGTGCATTGGAAATAATTAAGGAAAAATCAAAAGAAGATCCTATAAAAGTTTTAGAGCAGGCAACGAGTAATGTAAAACCGTTACTAGAGGTTAAGCCGCGTAGAATAGGCGGTGCAACTTATCAGGTTCCTATTGAGGTTGAGTCTATTAGAGCTAATGCTTTGGCAATACGTTGGATAATTGGTTTTGCACGAAGCAAATCGGGGAGACCGTCTTCAGAGAGAATAGCGAGTGAGATTTTGGATGCATACAAAAAAGAGGGTGCATCAGTTAAAAAAAGAGAGGATACACATAAAATGGCAGAGGCAAATAAAGCTTTTGCGCATTATAAGTGGTAAATTATTATGGCTAGACAATTTCCATTAGAAAAAATTAGAAATATTGGAATTATTGCTCATATTGATGCAGGCAAAACTACCGCAACTGAGAGAATTCTTTATTATACAGGTCGAATTCACAAAATTGGTGAGGTTCACGATGGTGGCGCAACAATGGACTGGATGGAGCAGGAACAAGAAAGGGGAATTACAATTACCTCAGCTGCGACTAGTTGTGCTTGGAAAGATTGTCAGATAAATATTATTGATACACCGGGTCATGTTGATTTTACAGCTGAAGTAGAGAGATCACTTAGAGTTCTAGATGCAGCAGTTGTTGTTTTTTGTGCAGTTGGTGGTGTGCAACCTCAATCTGAAACAGTATGGCATCAAGCAGATAGGTATCATGTTCCGAGAATTGTGTTTGTAAATAAAATGGATAGAACAGGTGCAGATTTTTTTGAAGCAGTTGACCAAATGAAAAAAAGATTAGAAGCAAATGCTGTTCCTATTCAATTGCCAATTGGTGCTGAAGAAAATTTTATAGGGGTAATTGATTTAGTTAAGATGAAAGCATTAAAATATGTTGATGATAAGGGAATGGAAGTTTCAGAAGAAGAAATCCCTGCTGAATATCAAGAGCAAACAGAGAAATATAGAGAGAATTTACTTGAAAAAGTTGCTGAAATCGATGATGAATTGATGGAAAAATTTTTAGAAGGGCATCAGATAACAGATGAAGAGTTAATTGTTGGTTTAAGAAAAGGCACAATCGAAAATAAAATTATGCCTGTATTATGCGGCAGTGCATTTAAGAATAAAGGTGTTCAAATGCTTTTGGATGCAGTTACCAGCTATTTTCCAGCACCTATAGATGTGCCGGCAATAAAAGGTCATGATGTATCTGGACAAGAAGCAGAGAGAAAAAGTGATGATAAGGAACCTTTTTCAGCTTTAGTTTTTAAAATAGTATCAGATCCATTTATTGGAAAATTAACATATATTCGGGTTTATTCAGGAGCACTGGGAGCAGGCACATATGTTTTAAACGCAAATAAAGAAAAGAAGGAACGTATTAGTCGAATTCTTAGAATGCACTCAAATCACAGAGAAGAAGTAAAACAAATAAATGCAGGTGATATAGTAGCAGTAGTCGGTTTAAAAGATAGTAATACTGGCGAAACACTTTGTAATGAAAAAAACCCAATCATTCTTGAAGCAATGCATTTTCCTGAGCCAGTTATATCCTTGGCTATTGAGCCTAAGACAAAAACTGACGAAGAAAAACTTGGGATTGCATTAAGTCGACTTGCAGAAGAAGATCCAACATTTAGGATTAAAACAGATGAAGAAACAGGTCAAACAGTTATTGCTGGTATGGGTGAATTGCATTTAGAAATTTTGGTAGATAGGTTAAAAAGAGAGTTTAAAGTAGAAGCGAATATTGGACAGCCACAGGTTGCGTATAAAGAAGCTATAACTCAAAAAGTTGAGCAAGAAGGAAAATACATTAAACAATCAGGTGGTAGAGGACAATATGGTCATGTTTGGCTTGAAGTTGAGCCACTCACAGCTAGTGAAGAAACATTTGAATTTGTTAATAAAATTGTTGGTGGAGCTATTCCAAGAGAATTTATTCCATCGGTTGAGAAAGGGACAAAAGAAGCTATGGGCGCAGGTGTTTTGGCAGGATATCCAGTTGTAAACGTAAAGGTTACATTATTTGATGGATCCTTTCATGATGTTGACTCAAGTGATGCAGCATTTAAAATAGCAGGTTCAATGGCATTAAAAAGTGCTATGAAAAAAGCAAATCCAGTGCTGTTGGAGCCAATAATGAAAGTCGAAGTATCATCCCCTGAAGATTATATGGGTGATATAATTGGTGATATGAGTTCTCGTAGAGGCAAGATTACAGGAATAGAACATAAGGGGAAACTTCAAATTGTACATTCATTTGTTCCTCTTTCTGAGATGTTTGGTTATGCTACAACAATACGTTCACTCTCACAGGGTCGAGCAGTATATAATATGGAATTTCATGACTACGAAGAAGTTCCCAAAAATGTAAGCGAACAGATAATAGAGAAAGCAACAGGAGTAAAAAGCTAATAATTTTTATTTAGTATAAAAAAGCTATTTTATTAGGAGGTAATAGAATATGGCAAAGGAAAAATTTGAGAGAACGAAACCGCATTTAAATATTGGAACAATTGGACACGTTGATCATGGAAAGACAACATTAACAGCAGCGATTTTGCATTATTTATCAATATGTGGAACAGCGCAAGCAAAAAAGTATGATGAAATTGATAATGCTCCGGAAGAAAAAGAAAGAGGTTTAACGATCAATGTACACCATGCTGAATATGAAACAAAGCAAAGGCACTATGCGCATGTTGATTGTCCTGGACATGCGGATTATGTAAAAAACATGATTACAGGTGCAGCGCAAATGGATGGAGCAATATTAGTAGTAAGTGCGACAGATGGTCCAATGCCGCAAACAAGAGAACACATATTGTTGGCAAGACAGGTAGGGTTGCCGGCATTGGTAGTATTTATGAATAAAGTTGATATGGTAGATGATGCAGAGTTGTTGGATTTGGTAGAAATGGAAGTACGAGAACTTTTAAGTAAATATGAATTTCCAGGTGATGATATACCGGTGATTCGTGGATCAGCAGTAAAAGCATTGGAAGCAGCAACAGCTGGGAAGCCGGTAGATGATTCTGATCTTAAGCCAATAGGTGAATTGATGGAAGCAGTTGATAGTTATATCCCAATGCCTGCAAGAGATATAGATAAAGCTTTTTTAATGAGTGTTGAGGATGTATTTAGTATAACAGGACGAGGAACAGTAGCAACAGGAAGAGTGGAAAGAGGAAAGGTAAAAGTTGGAGACAATGTAGAAATTGTTGGAATAAAAGATACAAAGAAAAGTGTAGTAACAGGTGTTGAAATGTTTAGGAAATTATTAGACGATGCGCAAGCAGGAGACAATATAGGAGCTTTATTGAGAGGAGTAGAAAAAGCAGACATAGAAAGAGGGCAAGTAATATGTGCACCGGGAACAATAACGCCGCATACAAAGTTCAAAGGGCAAGTATATATATTAACAAAAGAAGAAGGTGGACGACACACACCGTTTTTCAATGGATACCGTCCACAGTTTTATTTCAGAACAACAGATGTAACAGGCGCAGTGAAGCTTCCTGATGGAGTGGAGATGGTAATGCCTGGTGATAACGTAACAGTAGAAGCAGAATTAATAACACCAATAGCAATGGAAAAGGAACTAAGATTTGCAATCAGAGAAGGTGGTCGAACAGTTGGCGCTGGTGTTATTAGTGAAATTATTGAGTAAAATTTATTAAGAGGGGATCAAATGGCAGACGAAGAAAGAATTCGAATAAGACTCAAAGCGTATGATCACAAAATGCTAGATCATTCATTAGTTGAAATAGTAAATACAGCAAAAAGGACAGGTGCGAGTATTGCAGGTCCTATGTTATTACCAACAAAGATTAAAAGATACACAGTTCTACGATCTCCTCATGTTGATAAAAAGTCGCGTGAACAATTTGAAATGAGAATACATAAACGTTTAATAGATATCTTAAGTCCAACAACGCAAACTATAGATGCACTTATGAAATTGGATCTTCCAGCGGGTGTAGATGTTGAGATTAAACTGTAAGATATAGGAGCAAATTAGATGCAAGGCATACTTGGAACAAAAATTGGAATGACAAGAATATTAGATGAGAATGGTATAAGCATTCCAATCACTATAGTTAAAATGGATTCTTGCTGGATTGTAAATAAGAAGAATGTTGAAAAGGATGGATACATTTCAATTGTTTTGGGGTATGGTGAGAAGAAACGAGCAAATAAGCCGTATACAGGGATATTCAAAAATGTAGGAAATAATAAAGTTGCTAAAAAAGTAAGAGAATTTAAACTCGATGGGAATACTGATGATTTTAAAATAGGACAAGAGATAAATGTAGATTTTTTTGCTGAAGGTCAATATGTTGATGTAAGCGCCATATCAAAGGGTCATGGTTTTGCTGGGGCAATGAAAAGACATGGTTTTGGCGGATTACCTGCTAGTCATGGACATGGTGAATATAGAAGAGCCCCTGGTAGTATGAGTGCAAGTTCTTATCCTTCAAGAGTATTTAAGGGCAAAAAACTTCCGGGACACATGGGAAATAGAAAAGTTACAGTTCAAAAATTGAAAGTTGTTAAAGTTGATGCAGAAAGTCGATTAATCTTAATCCGAGGTGCGGTTCCTGGAGTTAAGAACACATGTATCACAATAAAAAAAACAACAAAAAGTGAAAAAAAATAGTTTAGGGGACTAAGATTGGAATTTAAAATAATTGATATTAAGGGTAAGAATAAAGAAAAAATAAATATGTTTAACTACTTTGTAAATGAGAAAGTTAATACGGCTCTTATCCATGAAGCAGTTGTTAATTTTTTGACAAATCAGAGAAGAGGGGTTGCAAATACTAAAACAAGAAGTGAAGTTTCTGGGGGCGGCAAAAAACCTTGGAAACAAAAAGGTACAGGTAGGGCAAGGGCAGGCAGTAGTAGCTCACCTATATGGAGACATGGTGGAATAGTTTTTGGTCCAAAGCCAAGGGATTATTCTTATAAATTACCGAAAAGAAAAAAATCTTTAGCACTCCTTAATACGCTAATGGCTTATAACTTGAAAGAGGAAATACTCATTTTAGAGAAATTACCTTCTGAGTGGATTAAAACCAAGCAATATGCAGGCTGGATTCAGAGCATGGATTGGCTGGATAAAAAAGTACTACTAGTTACAAATGGCTTTAACCAAAAAGCATTTTTAGCTACTAGAAATTTAAGACATGTGAAAATAACAGATGCGTCAAAGATAAATACATATGATGTTGTAGTATCTGATTTAGTTGTTTTTGAAAAAGCGGCAGTAGAAACATTAAATAGTAGATTGGAGATGAACTAATTATGGATTCTAATAAGGTGTTAATAAAACCTATAAATACAGAGAAAAGTGGTGTTTTAAAAGAAAATGCGAATAAGTATGTTTTCAAAGTTAATAAATATGCAAATAAAATTGATATAAAAAAATCAATAGAGTCTCTTTTTAAGGTAACTGTTTTGACTGTAAATACTCAAAATTTAAAGGGCAAGACAAAAAGAGTTGGAAAATTTGTTGGAAAAAGATCAGATTGGAAAAAAGCAGTAGTTACTTTGAAAAAAGGTGAAACTATTAAACAGGTAGAGGAATCTTAATATGGGTGTAAAAAAATATAAACCAACATCACCTGCTAGACGTGATATGTCAGTAAATGATTTTTTTGAAATTACTACTAATGTACCAGAAAAAAGTTTAGTAAAATCGTTAAGAAAAAAGGGTGGCAGAAATAATTCTGGTACTATTACAGTCAGACATAAAGGTGGAGGACACAAGAAAAAGTATAGAGTAATAGATTTCAAAAGAGATAAATTTAATGTTCCTGGAAGAGTTAGTACAGTTGAATATGATCCTAATAGATCTTCTAATATTGCTTTGATAACGTATGTAGATGGAGATAAAAGATATATTATACATCCGGTTGGTTTGCAAATTGGGGATACTATATTGAGTGGAGATTCTGTTGATATTAGAACTGGGAATTCGCTACCTTTAAGAGCAATTCCAGAAGGAACCGTAATTCACAATATTGAACTGAAGCGTGGAAGAGGTGGGCAACTTGCAAGAGGTGCAGGATCTGTTGCTCAACTATTGGCAAAGGAAAAAGATTTCGTACATGTTAAGATGCCTTCGGGTGAAGTACGTTTAGTCGCAAGTGAATGTTTTGCTACTATTGGACAAGTTGGCAATGTGGATCATATAAATGTAAGTTTGGGATCAGCGGGTAGAAAAAGACATATGGGAATAAGACCTACAGTTAGAGGTGTTGCAATGAATGCATGTGATCATCCGCATGGTGGAGGAAGAGGAAAAAGTAAAGGTAGAAATCATCCTAAATCACCTTGGAACCAGCCAACAAAAGGTTACAAAACTAGAAAACCAAAATATTCAGATAAATTTATTGTAAAACGCAGAAGTAAATAAACAAGGGAGTTACTAATGGGTAGATCAACCAAAAAAGGACCATATATTGATGAAAAATTAGCTGTGAAAATCGAGGAAATGAATTCAGATGGTAATAAAAAAGTAATTAAGACGTGGGCAAGAAGATCAATGATAGCGCCAGATTTTGTTGGACATACATTAGCAGTACATAATGGAAGAAAATTTATTTCAGTATATATTACAGAAAGTATGGTTGGGCATAAGGTAGGAGAATTTGCTTTAACTAGATTTTTTCGGTCACATAGTAAGGGACAAAAAGACTCAAAGTCATTAAAATAATTTATCAATTATTAGGGTAGGTATATCATGGAAGAAGCAGTTTCAAAAGTAAAATATGCTAAAATTACATGGAGAAAAGTAGGTCAAGTTTTACCATTAATTAGAAATAAACGAGTTGATGTAGCTTTAAGAAATATCCAATTTATTAATAAAGCAGCTGTGCCATTAGTTCGTAAAGCTTTGCAGTCTGCAGTTGCGAATTTTGGCAAAAAAGCTAATCCTGACCAGTTGATTGTAAATGAGGTCTACGTTGGGCAAGCACCTTCAATGAAGCGATTGAGACCTGGGTCTATGGGAAGAGCTTCTATGTACAAAAAGAGAATGAGCCATATTACAATAAAAGTTAAAAGAGTTACGAGTTAATCTAGGAGGAAAAGTGGGGCAAAAAGTACATCCTAAAAGTGTAAGACTTGCTTATATATTTGATTGGGAATCTAAATGGTTTGCTAGAAAAAATTATCCTGATTTATTGGAAGAAGATTTGCAAATTCGTAAGAATATACAAAAAAATCATAAATCTGCGGGTATATCAAAAGTAAGTATAGAAAGAGCAGGAAAATATATTAGAGTTAATGTTCACTGCGCAAGACCTGGAATAATAATTGGAAAAAAGGGCGCAGACGTTGAAAGACTGAGAAAGAACATGGAGTTAATTACTAATCAAAAAACCTATGTAAACATTGTTGAAATAAAAGTACCTGAAATAGATGGTCAATTAGTTGCTGATAGTATAGCGATGCAGCTTGAAAAAAAAATTTCATACAGAAGGGCGATAAAAAGAGCAATTGATCGTTCATTAAAATCAGGTGCATTGGGAATAAAAATAATGGTTTCAGGTAGATTGGGTGGTGCTGAAATAGCTAGAACGGAATGGCTTAAAGAAGGAAGAACTCCTTTGCAAACTTTTAGAGCAGACATTGATTATGGATTTAGTGAAGCATATACAACTTATGGACAGATAGGTGTAAAAGTTTGGATATTTAAAAAAGAATATTTTGGTGAAAATATATATGAAATTGAACATGCAACAGATCAAAAGAGTTACTTGTTTACAGACAAAAATACTACTGGTGCTGTGAAGAAGGAGAATAAAGATGTTGATGCCCAAAAGAGTTAAGTATAGGAAATTGCATCGAGGTCGAATGAAAGGTAAAGCAAAGGGTGGAACAGAATTGAATTTTGGAGCTTTTGGATTGCTTGCAATGGAACCAGGGTGGATAGAAAGTAGACAAATTGAAGCTGCAAGAATCGCATTAACAAGATTTCTTAAAAGAGGTGGCAAGATTTGGATCAATATTTTTCCAGACAAATCTGTAACAAAAAAAGCAGCTGAGACAAGAATGGGAAAAGGAAAAGGTGCGCCAGAATTATGGGTAGCTGTTGTGAAACCTGGGAGAGTTCTTTTTCAAGTAGAAGGCGTTAATATTGAACTTGCAAAAGAAGCAATGCGTTTGGCATCTCATAAGCTTCCTATTAAAACAAAATTTATACATAGAGATGGTTACACTGCATAAATGGAGAAGATTAAATGAAAGTACAAGACTTAAGACCTTTATCTAATGATGAATTGGTTCAGAAATTAAAAGATACTGAAGATGAGTATTTTAAGAAAAAATTTCAGCATCAGGCGAATCCTATTAAAAATACTGATGTATTGCGAAACTTGAGAAAAGGTATTGCAAAAATTAAGACAATTATTAATGAAAAAAAATAAGTGGAGATAAATAACATGGGTGAGAATGAAAAGAAAAAAAAAGTCATTATTGGGAAAGTTGTAAGTGATAAAATGGACAAATCCAGAGTAGTACTTATAAAAAGAACACTTAGACATCCACTTTATGAGAAAGTTATTCGAAGACAATCAAAGTTTATGGTACATGATGAGAAAAATGAGTCAAAAATCGGTGATACAGTTGCAATAGTTCATGTAAGACCATTAAGTAAAAGAAAGTCTTGGAACTTAATGAATATAGTTGAAAAAGCAAAAGTTCAATAAAAGGAATATAAAATGATTCAACAGCAAACAAGATTAAACATAGCAGATAATTCTGGTGCAAGAAAGATAATGTGCATTAAAGTACTTGGCGGGAGCAAAAGAAGGTACGCTTCAATAGGTGATGTGATAGTTGCTTCTGTAAAAGATTCTATACCTGGGGCGGCAATAAAAAAAGGTACCGTTGTAAAAGCAGTTGTTGTAAGGACAAAAAGAGCATATAGAAGAACCGACGGATCGTATATTAGATTTGATGAAAATAGTGCTGTAATTGTTGATAATAATAACGAACCAAAGGGTACAAGGATTTTTGGACCAGTTGCCAGGGAACTTAGAGATAGGAATTTTATGAAAATTATTTCTTTAGCTCCTGAAGTACTGTAGTATTTACAAATCCAATAAATATAAAAATATTGCGAGAGGAATACAATGTTTCATATAAAAAAAAATGATAAAGTAAAAATTTTGTCAGGAAAAGATAAAGGTAAGATTGGAGAAGTTTTAAAGTGTTATCCAGAAAAAAATAAAATTATTGTAGCGAAGATTAATTTTATTAAAAGGCATGTAAAAGCAACACAAAGTGATCCAGGTGGTGTTAGAGAAAAGGAATCTCCACTAAATATATCTAATGTTCAGGTTGTTTGTGCAAAATGTAATCAAGCATCAAGAATTAAGATGGATTGGCTTACAGATGGTCAAAAAGTAAGAATCTGTAAAAAATGTGGAGAAATAATTACATAGAATTAGGAGATATTTGATGGCAAGGCTATTGGAATTTTATAATAATGAAATTATACCAGAATTAATGGATAAATTAGGGTGCAAAAACAAAATGAAAGTACCCAAATTGTTGAAAATTGTTATTAATGTAGGGATTGGGGAAGCAAAGGACAATGCACGCGTTGTAGAAATTGTTGATACAGAATTGACTGCTATTACAGGACAAAAACCCGTTATAACAAGAGCAAAAAAATCCGTATCAAATTTTAAGTTACGTGAAGGAATGCCGATAGGTTGTATGATTACACTTAGAGGTAAAAGAATGTATGAGTTTTTAGATAGATTGATTAATATTGCAGTTCCTCGAATCAGAGATTTTAAAGGAATCAACCCAAAAGCTTTTGATTCAAAAGGCAATTACAACTTAGGTTTAAAGGAGCAATATATTTTCCCCGAGATTAATATGGATAAATCAGATAAAGCTAGAGGAATGAATGTAACAATGGTTACAAATGCAGAAACAGATAAAGAGGCGAAAGAATTATTAATATTATTGGGAATGCCTTTCAGAGATAGAAAATAATGGAGGATATAAGTGGCAAAAACAAGCTTAAGACATAAACAAAAGCTAGTACCAAAGTTTTCAACTAGAAAATATAATCGATGCAGAAGATGTGGAAGACCAAGAGCTTTTTTGAGAGATTTTGGTATTTGCCGAATTTGTTTTAGACAGTTAGCTCACAGAGGGGAAGTCCCTGGAGTTACAAAGGCAAGTTGGTAATTTTAATTGTGTAAATATTCACGGAGGTATATATGGCATCAACAGATCCAATAGCGGATATGCTTACAAGTATTAGAAATGCTAATCATAGATTTTTCGAAAAAGTAGATGTCCCGGCATCAAAAGTTAAAGAAGAATTATTGAAAATAATTAAAGAACAGGGATATATTATTAATTACAAGAAAATAGAGGATAAAAAACAAGGTGTTTTAAGAATTTACCTAAAATATCAATCAAATAAAATAAGGGTTATTTCAGGTTTAAAAAGGATTAGTAGACCAGGACTTAGAACATATAGGACAAATGATAAGTTACCAAAAGTTAATGCTGGTTTGGGTATTGCAATTATTTCAACTTCTCAAGGTGTAATGACCTGTGGGAAGGCACGAGATTTGAAAATCGGTGGAGAAGTAATGTGTTATATATGGTAAGGGAGTTTTTGTATGAGTAGAGTAGGTAAAAAAGAAATTATTGTTCCTAAGGACATAAATGTTGAATTAGGTGAAGAAATAAAAATCACAAAAGGGAAAGATGTTTTAATAGCTAAAGTACCTAGTGAACTTAATTTCAAAAAGCAAGATAATAAAATAATTGTAGAAAGAAGCAGTAATGATAGAAAAATGCGTTCTATGCATGGATTATTTCGAAATCTAATTAATAATATGATAAGTGGATTAAAAAATCCATTTACAAAAACATTAACTATCAAAGGTATTGGTTATAAAGCACAGGTATCTGGAAAAAATCTAGTTCTAAATGTTGGATACTCACATCCTGTTGAGTTTTTAATTCCTGAGGGTATTAATATTTCTATAGAAAATAAGACTAACCAGGTTATTATATCTGGTATTAATAAAGCAAATGTTGGCGAAGTTGCAGCTCAGATTAGAAGAGTCCGACCACCAGAACCATACAAAGGAACTGGTATAATGTATACAGGTGAACGAATTAAGAGAAAAGCTGGTAAGGCTGCTGCCAGTGGTAAAAAATAGGTTTAAGAGGAAAAGACATGAATAAGCTTAGAGATAAAAAATTGCGTAGAGATTTACGCAAATTCAGAATTAGAAAAAAAATACATGGGACAAAAGATGTTCCACGCTTAGTGATTTTTAAATCTTTAAAGAATTTATATGCACAACTCATCAATGATGACGATCAAAAGACTATATTTGGTTCTTCTACTCTATGCAAGGAACTAAAGGGAAAACTTTCAAACGCTAAGAATATTGACTCATCAAAAAAGTTTGCAGAAGTAGTTGCAAAACAAGCAAAGTCAAAAAAAATCGGCAAAGTGGTTTTCGATCGTAATGGGTACTTATATCATGGGAAGGTCAAAGCATTTGCTGAATCACTAAGGGAAAACGGAATGATATTTTAATAACTTTATATTGGGAGTAAAAAGTGATAAACGAAGTTTTAAATAATGAATTAGAACAAATAGAATTAACTGAAACAGTTGTTAATGTAAATAGAGTAGCAAAAGTTGTAAAAGGTGGAAAAAGATTCAGCTTTAATGCATTGGTTGTTATTGGTGATAAAAATGGTAACGTTGGATGTGGTTTAGGCAAAGCTAAAGAAGTACAAGGTGCAATAAAAAAAGCAGTTACTAGAGCAAAAAAGGATATGCAGCCTGTACCCATGGTTGGAACTACAATTCCACATGCAACAGTTCATAAACTAGGTGCGGGACAAGTAATGTTGAAACCTGCAAGCCCAGGGACGGGTATTATTGCTGGTGGGCCGATGAGAGCTGTTTTAGAAGCAGCTGGGTATAAGGATATACTTACTAAATCGTTACGCAGTAATAATCCTTTTAGTGTTGTGTATTCTACTTTAGATGCTCTTAGGTCATTGCAAACTAAAGAGAGTGTTGAAAAATTACGATTCGGTACTGGAGAAAGAGGAGCTTAATTATGAAGTTAACGGATTTAAGACCTGCTAAGGGTTCAAAACATAGTAAAAAAAGAGTTGGACGCGGTTATGGAACAGGGAATGGTAAAACTTGTGGAACAGGGCATAATGGACAAAATTCTCGTAGTGGTGGTGGAACAAGACCAGGTTTTGAGGGGGGGCAAATGCCACTTATGAGACGTTTGCCAAAAAGAGGTTTCAAGAACGTAATATTTGCAGATAAATTCGAAGTTTTTAATTTGAAAGATATAGAAGCAAAATTTAATGATAAAACAGAGATAAATATAGATGATTTCTACAATGCAAAGCTCGCTCATAAGAAATCAAAAATAAAGATTTTGAGTGAAGGGAATTTAACTTCAGCAAAGAAAATAACAGCACATGCATTTAGTAAAATTGCTAAAGAGAAAATTGAAAAAAGCGGTGGAACAGTTGAATTAATAAAATAATTCAAGAGGAACTATATGTTAAAAAGTTTTAGTGATATTTTTAAAATTCCTGAATTAAAAAAAAGAGTTTTATTTACTTTAGGAATTCTAGCTGTTTATAGAGTTGGTGCGATTATTCCGATTCCTGGAATAGATGGACTAGCTTTGAGAGAGTTTTTTCAAACACAAAGTAATACGCTCTTTGGTTTTCTGGATATGTTTTCAGGTGGTGCTTTAACCAAATTGTCAATATTTTCAATGGGAATTATGCCGTATATTAATGCGTCGATCATCATGTCCTTACTTCAGACAATAATTCCTTATTTTGAAAAATTATCGAAAGAGGGAGAAGCTGGTAGAAAGAAATTAACCCAGATATCAAGGTATGGTACTTTGATATTAGGTGCAATTCAATCTTACGGTTTGACCTTTATGATGCAAGCAATGAAAGCTCCTAATGGGACACCAGTTGTATTGAATCCTGGTTGGAAGTTTCAGCTTCTGACAGTTTTGACATTAACTACAGGGACAGTGTTTATAATGTGGTTAGGTGAGCAAATAACTGAAAGAGGTATTGGTAATGGTATATCATTGATAATTTTTGCCGGTATTGTAGATAGATTGCCAGCAGCAGTGAAGAATATTTTTGTATTACTTCAAAGTGAGGGGATTAGTTTATTTGGTGTGATTTTGATAATTATAATAGTTCTTTTAGTTACTGGAATAGTTGTGATGGTTGAGCAATCACAGAGAAGGATACCTGTTCAATATGCTAAGCGAATGGTTGGAACAAAAATGCAGGGAGGGCAAAGCACATTTCTTCCTCTCAAGGTAAATCAATCGGGGGTTATATCAGTGATTTTTGCTATTTCAATTATGTCTTTTCCTATAACAATGGCTCAATTTTTTCCAAATGCACCTATGGCAAAAAAAGTGGTTGATATCTGGTCTAGGAATAGTGGATTATATGAAATAGTGTATGCAGGACTGATTATATTTTTCTGTTTTTTTTACACGGCAATAACTTTTAATCCTAACGATATTGCTGAAAATATGAAGAAATGGGGTGGTTTTGTTCCAGGTATTAGACCTGGAGAAGAAACAGCAAAATATATCGAACATATATTGGTTCGGATAACGATGGGTGGAGCTATTTTTGTTGCAATAATTGCAGTTTTGCCAGAGTATTTAAGAAAAGTTTTCAATGCACCTTTTTTCTTTGGTGGAACAGCTTTACTTATTGTTGTTGGTGTAGCTTTAGATACATTAGGACAAATAGAATCGCATCTTATTATGAGGCATTATGATGGATTTATGTCAAAAGGAAAGATACGAGGTAGGTACTTTAATATACGTTAGTTATTGGGGAATGTATTGAATATAATTTTATTTGGTCTTCCAGGAAGTGGAAAAGGGACACAAGCATACAAAATTTCAGACAAATTTGAACTAGAACATATTTCTACTGGTGATCTTTTGAGAAATGAAATAAAGAAAAATACGGACATAGGAAAGAAGGTCAAATCTATTATTGATAGTGGAAAACTTATTCCAGATGAATTAATAAATGAAATTATTAACTCCGATTACAATAAAGATTTAAATTATATCTTTGATGGCTATCCAAGAACATTGGAGCAATCAAATTTTTTTGACGAATATTTAGCTACTCAAGGTAAAAAAATAGATATTGTCATATTTTTAGAGTTAGAAACAAAGGTTGTTTTTAATAGATTGTTAGGGCGCAGAAAATGTCCTAATTGTGGCGAGAATTTTAATGTATATTATAATCCGCCAAAAAACAATCCATTTTGTGATATTTGCGGAACAAAATTAGAAACAAGAAAAGATGATAAAGAAGATACAATTCAGAAGCGTATGGAAGTTTATGAATTTGAAACTAAGCCTTTGCTAAATTATTATTCTGAAAAGAATGTTTTGGTCAAAGTGGATGCCTCGAAATCAGAAAAAGAAGTTTTTGAAACATTACTTAAGATAGTTAGTAAAAAATTAAATAAGGTGAAGGATGGTACATATTAAGTCAAAAGAAGAAATTGAGAAGATGCGTGAGGGTGGCAAGAAACTTGTTGAGATTTTTGATAAATTGCAGGAATATATTGAGATTGGGAAATGCACGAAATATCTGGATGAGGTTGCTAATAACTTGATAAATCAGGTTGGTGGCAAGCCTGCTTTTTTAGGGTATAATAATTTTCCAGCTTCTATATGTGTTTCTTTGAATAATGAAGTAGTTCATGGGATACCAAGTGATAGAAGGATGAGAGATGGTGATATTGTTTCAATTGATATAGGACTTTTGTATAAAGGTATGTATACAGATATGGCCAGAACAATTGGGCTGGGGAATATAACTAAACAAAATCAGAGGTTAATTGATATAACAAAAAATTCATTAGAAAAGGCAATTACAATTTGTTTGCCTAGAAATAGAGTTGGTGATATTGGCAATGAAATAGAAAAAAATGCTACTTTGAATAATTTATCTGTTGTGAAAAATTATGTTGGACATGGAGTTGGGAAAATTTTACATGAAGATCCAGCAGTTCCAAATTATGGGGTTAAAAATTCTGGATACAAACTTGTACCAGGGATGACAATTGCTATTGAACCTATGGTGAATGTAGGATCATGGAAGGTAAAGGTTTTGAAAGATCGCTGGACAGTTGTTACTTTAGATGGAACAATGTCAGCTCATTTTGAACACACAGTATTAATAACGGATAATGAACCAGAAGTAATTACAAAGAGGTAGTAATGGTAAAAGAAGATAAACTTGAGGTTGCTGGAACAATTACTGAAGCATTGCCAAATGCAATGTTTAGAGTTGAACTTGAAACAGGACATAAAATAATTGCGCATATTTCAGGAAAGATGAGAATGTATTACATTAAAATTCTTCCTGGAGATAAAGTTAAAGTAGAAATGTCACCATATGATTTGTCAAAAGGTAGAATTGTATATCGTGAAAAATAAGTTGAAGGATGGGTTGGGTAAATGAGAGTTAGAGCGTCTGTTAAAAAGATTTGTAAGAAATGTAAAATTATAAAAAGAAAAAATGTAGTAAGAATTATTTGTGATAATCCACGTCATAAACAAAAGCAGGGATAATTCTTTCGGAGGGTATTAAATGGCTAGAATAATAGGTATAGATTTACCTAAAAGTAAAAGAGTTGAAATAGGATTAACATATATTTATGGTATAGGGAAAGTGCTTTCAAATATGATTTTACAAGAAGCAGAGATTGATCCTAATAAACGTGTGAAAGATCTTACTGAGGATGAAGTTGGAAGAATTGCAAATATAATCACACAAAATTTTAAAGTAGAAGGTGATCTTAGACGTGAAGTTGCACAGAATATCAAACGACTTGTAGAAGTAGGTGCATATAGAGGAATAAGACATAGAAGAAGTTTGCCAACAAGGGGACAACGTACGAAAACCAATGCACGAACAAGACGAGGCAAACGAAAATTGTCATTAGTAAAATAATTGCTGTATTTTCAAGGAGGATTAAAAATTGGTAAAAAAAGGAACTGGCAGAAAAAAAACAAAAAAAAATTTAAAAGTCTCTATAACTTCTAATGGTAGAGTTCATATACAGTCATCATTTAATAACACAATAATAACTATTGCAAATGATTTGGGAACACCTATTACATGGTCGTCTGCTGGGTCAGTAGGTTTTAAAGGCACCAGAAAGGGAACGCCATTTGCTGCGCAAATTGCGGCAGAAACCTGTGCAAAAAAAGCTATTGATTTGGGTGTGAGATATGTTGAGGTTTCAGTAAAAGGTCCTGGATCAGGGAGAGAAACTGCTATTAGATCATTGCAATCTGCAGGACTTAAAATTACATTAATAAAAGATGTTACCCCTATACCACACAATGGTTGTCGACCACCTAAAGCAAGAAGAGTTTAGATTGTTGGATAGGCTTTAAAGGAGGATGTTAAGTGGCTAGATATACAGGACCTGTGTGTAGACTTTGTAGAAGAGAGAGTATAAAATTATTTCTCAAAGGTGAAAGATGTAATACATTTCGATGTTCAATTGAGAAAAAACGTGGTATTCCAGGTCAAAATGCCAAAGCAAGGCATGGGAAAGTTTCAGAATTTGGGATTCAGCTTCGTGAAAAGCAAAAAACGAAACGTATTTATGGATTATTAGAAAAACAGTTTAGAAACTATTTCGAAAAAGCTGATAGAATAATAGGAGTAACTGGTGAAAATTTATTGATTTACTTAGAACGTAGATTTGATAATGTCATATATAGACTTGGATTTGCGCCATCACGAAAATTAGCTAAACAATTAGTTATACATAAACATTTTTTAATTAATGGGAAAAGAGTCGATAGACCTTCATATATGTTGAAAGAAGGTGATGTAATTTCGATAAAACAAACCAGTAAAGATAGTTTGATTTTTAAACAATTAATTGAGAAGAAAGAAGAAGCTTTTACCAAAGTCCCTGATTGGCTCGAAATAAAGGAAGATGTTCTTGAAGGAAAAGTGGTTAGAGCGCCGATGAGAAAAGATATAGATATTTCTGTTAATGAGCAATTGATTGTGGAATTATACTCAAAATAATATTTATTTGTATTAAACCTTAGGAGGAAATTTAATGAAATTTAAAAGCCTAGTTATTCCTAAAAAATTAGACGTTGACAAAAAGACATATACCACATCTTATGGGAAATTTTATGCAGAACCATTTGAATCAGGATATGGGCATACAATTGGAAATAGTTTGCGAAGAATTTTGTTGTCGTCTATTGAAGGCGCTGCAGTTACAGCTGTTAAAATTAAAGGTGCTATGCATGAATTTTCAGTTTTGCCGGGTGTTATAGAAGATACCATGTCAATCATCTTAAACTTAAGAAAAATTCGCTTTAAAATCCATTCACTTGAGAGTGAAACAGTTTTTTTGAAGTTTAAGGGAGCGGGGGAGGTTAAGGCTAGTGATATAGAATTAAATTCAAATGTTGAGGTTTTAAACCCAGATCAAACAATTGCAACTTTAGAAGCAAAAGGGAATGTTGAAATGGAGTTAAGAATTTCTAAAGGTAGAGGGTATTTGCCTGTTGAGAAACAGGATAAAAAGGATATGCCGCTCAATATGATCGCAATTGATGCAATATTTACTCCTGTAGTTCGTGTGAACTATGAAGTCGAAAATGCGCGTGTTGGGCATATAACAGATTATGATAAGCTTATTATGGAGATTTGGACTGATGGTAGTGTTTCTCCAGAAGACGCACTTTCGTATTCATCAAGAATATTGAAAGACTCTATGAATATTTTTATTAATTCAGATGAAACTGAAGGAGAAGAGGTAGCAGTTGTTACTGAGCCAAAACAAGATCAAGAAACAAAACAAAAAGAAGGGAAAATAGATGAATTATTGGATCAACCAGTAGATATTATTGAATTGTCAGTTAGAAGTTCCAATTGTCTAAGAAATGCAAAAATTAAGACAATAAGAGAATTAATTACAAAACAAGAAGTGGAACTTTTGAATTACAAAAATTTTGGTAAAAAGTCACTTGATGAAATAAAAGATAAATTAAAAGAAATGAAATTAGATTTAGGTATGGATATATAATTGGAGGAAATGTAATGTCTGGAACAAGAAACGGAAGAAAGCTAGGAAGAATAACATCACATAGAAAAGCTTTATATAGAAATATGGCATGTAGTCTTATTAAGTATGAGGAAATTAAAACAACTACAGCAAAGGCTAAAAGTATTAAAGGATTTATCGATAAGATTATTTCAACTGCAAAGAAAAATGATCTAAATAGTAAAAGAAAAATTAGTGAGAATATTAAAGACAAAGAAGTTTATAATAAAATTTTTACTGTGTTAGTACCTAGATTTTCAGAAAGAAAAAGTGGTTTTGCTAGGATTATAAAACTGAATAATAGGATTTCAGATAATGCTCCGATGTCTATTTTGAAATTAATTTCCTAGATGACCAAGGAGGATAGTTTGTTTAAAAAATTCTTTAGCTTTTTTTCTAATGATATGGGTATGGACTTAGGAACATCAAATACTTTAGTTTACCTTCGAGGTAAGGGAATAATTTTAAAAGAGCCATCGGTTGTTGCTATAGACAGAGATACGAAGCAAGTTTTAGCAGTTGGGATGGAAGCAAAACGGATGGTTGGGAAAACCCCATCAAATATTATTGCAGTTCGTCCGTTGAGAAATGGAGTTATAGCTGATTTTGAGATAACTGAACACATGATACGATACTTCATTAGAAAAGTAAGTAATAGAAGAAGTCTTTTAAATCCAAGAATTGTCATAGGTGTTCCATCGGGAATTACAGAAGTTGAAAGGCGAGCAGTCAGAGAGTCAGCTGAGCAGGCAGGTGCTAGAGAAGTTTATTTAATAGATGAACCAATGGCTGCAGCTATTGGTGCAAGAATTCCGGTAAACGATCCATCAGGTAGTATGATAGTAGATATAGGTGGAGGAACAACTGAATTGGCAGTTATTTCTTTGGGAGGAATGGTTATTGCAAATTCATTAAGGATTGCCGGGGATGATTTAGATGATGCAATTTTGCAATATTTTAGAAAAAAATATAGTCTTTTGATTGGAGAAAGGACAGCTGAAGAAGTTAAAATAAAAATAGGGTCTGTTTACCAAGCAGAAGATAAAAAGGAAGAAAAAATGGAAGTAAAGGGAAGAGATTTAATATCAGGTCTTCCAAAAACTATTAATATTGATTCCGAAGAGGTAAGAAAAGCTCTTACCGAACCAATAAAAGCTATTATTGATGTTATCAAAGATACGCTTGAACAAACACCCGCAGAACTTGCAGCTGATCTTGTGGATAGAGGAATTATTTTATCAGGCGGCGGGGCATTGCTTAAAGGCTTATCTAAACTATTAACTCAAGAAACTGAATTGCCTGTAACTTTAGCTGAAGACCCATTAACTTGCGTTGCATTGGGGGCAGGTAGGTATTTAGAAGAAATGGAAGCAAATAAAACCCTCAGAAAAGTTGTATCATATTCAGGTATGAGATGATTCCTTCTCGAAAAAAAGCATATACCTATGAACAAAAAAAATCAATTATTGTATTAACTAGTCTCATATTTCTCTCTCTAATCTTTATAAGTATAGATATTACCTATCATGTTGAATCTGTAAAAAATTTTATTGGATATGTTTTGTTGCCTGCAAACAAAACTTTTAAAGAATTTTTTGAATATAATGAAAAAGTTAGTAGAAGAGTGAAAAATCTCTTTCAAGTTTATTTAGAAAATGAAAATTTAGAATATCGTCTTTTACTTAGTGAAAATATAAGATTAAAAAATATTTTAAAATTTAAAGAGAAGCAAAAAGAAAAGGTTGTAGCAGCTCAAATTATTGGCAGAGGACTTTCAGAGTGGTTTAAGACAATATTAATTGATAAAGGTAGTGATGCTGGGATTAATGAAAAGGACATAGTTATTGTTGATAGTGAAGGTTTATCTGAACTGGTTGGACGTGTGATTGAAACACAAAAAGATTTTTCTAAAGTTTTATTATTAACTGATTCAATTTCATCTATTGCGGGTTATTTAAACGAAAGTCGGATTAATGGAATTGTTGAGGGACAGGACAATGAATATTTTATTATGAAAAATATTGATACTGAATCTGATGTTAAAATTGATGATATTGTAATTAGCTCCGGTCTTGGCGGTGTTTTTCCATTTGGATTGTATATTGGAGATGTGCATTCTATTGTTTTCCATAATAGAGGGAAGTATAAAGATATTATAATAAAACCAGTGATTGAGCTTAATAAACTTAGGGATATCTTTGTTATTGTTGGAGAAAAAAATGTTTAGAAACGTTTTCGGTTTTATTTTTATTTTGATTACTATTCTTGTAATGCAAATTCAAGTTGTTTTCTATTATAATATTAAACTGTTTTTTCCTAATTTATTTCTTTTGCTTGTAATTTTTTATTCTCTTTGGTTAGGTTCTTCAACGGCTCAGCTGATAGCTTTCTTTTTAGGATTGATTTTTGATGTTTTTACATTTAATGTTTTTGGGACAAATATGCTGCTTTTTCCACTTATTGCTTACCTTGTTAACTATCTATCACAAAGGTTCGATAAAAAAACAGTTACTAGCCAACTAGTTATTACGTTAATAGTTTCTATTGTATACGTAATAGGTTACTATGCTATTCAAGGGCTTTTTAGTTATAAAAAAAGTTTTTCAACTAATGCTGTGTTTTTCTTGCAACCACTATTTATTACACTATTGATGCCGATAGCATTTTATTTTTATAGATTTGTTTTAGATAAAATATTCAGGACTAATATAGAAAATGTGGCAAAATAGAGATAATTTATTCTTAGAAATAATTTTTAAACACAGTGTTAAGAAAATTTATTTTGTTGTAATTTTATTCACCTTATTAATAGCCTGTAAATTGTTTTACTTGCAAGCAATTAAACGTAATTATTTTGCAGGTATTTCTGAAAATAATCGAATACATATTTATAATGAAATTTCGCCAAGAGGGAAGATATTTGCCAGACAGGGTGAGATTCTTGTTGATAATAGATTAATTTATTCAATCGTATTGGCAAGATTTAATTATGATTTGGATATTTTAAAAGAAAGCATTCGCAACTTAAAAAACTATCTACAGTTTGATATAGAAAAGTTTTTACCTACCATTACTAAACTTCAATCCAGAACCTTTGAAACAATTTATATTGCAAAAGATGTGCCGCAATCTATGTATTTTGAACTCAAGGAAAATATAACGCACTTGCCAGGTGTAGATGTTGTGAGTGAGCCTATAAGAAGATATCGGCTAAAGTTTTTGTCAGCACATTTTTTAGGTTATTTAAGTGAGATTAATTCGAGAGAATTAGAACTTTTACAATTCGAAGGATACAGGTTGGGTGATTTAATCGGAAAGAATGGGATTGAAAAAGTTTATGATGAATATTTGCGAGGACAAGATGGGAGAAAAAGGGTAGAAGTAAACGCAAAAGGGAGGCAGATAAGAATACTTGATGAGATAAAATCCAAAGCAGGCAATGATCTTTATATTACAATAGACTACTCGCTTCAAAAAAAAGCTGAGGAATTATTACTCGATAAGATTGGGACGATTATTGCGCTTGATCCTATGACTGGAGAGGTTCTTGCTATGGCTTCAAGTCCTGGTTTTGATCCGCTGCAATTTTATTATCCTGCAACACTTGAGCAAAAATCTCTTTTTGTAGATGAAAGGCATCCCATGATGAATAGAGCGATCCAATCACAGTATGCGCCTGGGTCAGTTTTTAAACTTATAACTACAATAGCTGCATTGGAGGAGAAGACTATTGATAAGGATTTTATTATAAATTGCGAGGGGAAATTCTATCTTAAGAAAGGTAAAAGATGGTTTAAGTGTTGGAAAAAAGAAGGGCATGGGAAGGTTAATCTCAAAGAGGCATTAATACATTCTTGTGATGTATATTATTATATGATGGGATTGAAAACGGGAGTGGCAAATATTTCTAAATATGCAAGGATGTTTGGATTGGGAAGGCATACAGGGATTGATTTGCCATTTGAAAAAGATGGGCTAATTGCAGACCCTGAATGGAAAAAAAAGAGTTTTAATACTGTCTGGTTTCCTGGTGACACGGTTAATATGAGTATCGGACAAGGATATGTTTTAACAACACCACTTCAAATTGCGAATATGACAGCATCTGTAGTGAATGGCGGATATTTATATAGACCATACATTGTGAGGAAAATTTTATCAGAAAAAGGAAAAACAATTTTTGAAAATAAACCTATTGTTTTAAGAAAAATAAAAGTTTCCGGGCAGACACTTGATTTTGTAAAACAATTAATGCTTGGTGTTGTGGAACAAGGAACCGGGAGAGCATCACGTTTGCGAGGGATAGAAGTAGGTGGGAAAACCGGGACAGCTGAGAATCCTCATGGTGATGATCATGCATGGTTTGTCGCAGCTGCTCCAATTGATAATCCAAAAATTGTTGTTTGTGCTTTTATAGAAAATGGGGGGCATGGTGGATCGGTTGCAGCTCCACTTGTGAGAAGAATGCTCAAAACATTTTTTAAAAATAATAATTAAAAAGAAAGAGATGTTAGTGTATTTAATGTTTTGACTTCCGAATGTAAAATATAATATAAAGAAAAAGTTAAATAAGATTTGTGTTTGGCGAGAAAATACTTATTGAGAGGATATCATTAAAAGCAGGAATTGATGAAGTATTAAAATGTAAGGAAACAGGAGAGGAAAAATGCATAGTAATTGCATAGTTTCGATAGTGAGGCGTAAAGATGAGAAACTATAAAGAAATTACATTGGGTGAAGCTTATAGATTAATTGGACATGGTCCTGTTATTCTTGTGTGTTCACGATCAGAAAGCGGTGAATATAATATCGCACCAATTGCATGGAACTGTCCTGTGAAAAAAGATCCATTCAGAATTTTTATGGAAATTGGAATGAGACATAAAACATATTCTAATATACTTGAAACCAAAGAATTTGTGGTTTGTGTTCCTTTGGTTGGACAAATTGATTTAGTTAAAAATACCGGTACTTCGAAAGGTGCAGAAAAAAATAAGTTTGAAGTTTTTGATATTACAACTAAAAAATCACAAAATGTAGATATTAAAGTGCCTGTTGATTGCATCGGATATATTGAGTGTAAACTTTTGAAAACTATGGAGCTTGATAGTGCGGGACTTGTTATTGGGGAAGGAATTCGAGCAATTGTCCATGAAGCTGCTTTTGCAGATGGAAGACTCTTAACTGAGAAGAAAGAGGGTAAAACAATTCATCATTTGGGCGGGAAAGTATTCACATATCCAACTAATGAAGTTTTATGATATGAAAACAAATAGTCTAAAAGAGTTAATAAAAATACCTGGTGTTGGAAAATCTATTGCACAGGATTTGTTTGAGATTGGAATTACAAAAATATCTGATCTAAATAATAATTTACCTGAAAAACTATACTCAAAACTTTGTAAACAAAAAAAAGCTAAAATTGATAAATGCGTACTATATGTATTTCGATGTGCTGTATATTTTGCCAGTAATAAAAAACATGATGAGAAATTATTAAAATGGTGGAATTGGAGGGATGCAAAATGAATATGGATGTGTTTTTCGAAGTTTATAAGAATATGTTGCAGCAAGGACCAGGTACGAATGAAGAAACACTCAAAGCATTTCAACTCGTTCCAACGATGAATAAGTATTCGAAAGTTTTGGATATTGGTTGTGGAACTGGACGGCAGACTTTGGCTATTGCGCAAAATACAAATGCCTATATTTTGGCGATTGATAATTATCAAGGATTTTTAGATATCCTGAAAAAGAATGCAGAAAAAGGAGGATTCAAAAATGTCTATGTTGAAAATAAATCTATGTTTGAATTGAATTTTGATAATGAATGCTTTGATCTGATATGGTGTGAGTGCGCTGTTTATTTTATGGGATTTGAAAAAGCTTTAAAAGAATGGCGAAGCCATTTGAAAATTGGTGGATATATGGTTGTTACAGATGTTTCGTTTGTGAGAAAAGATGTTCCGGATGAGCTTCGAGAATTTTGGGAAAGTGAATATCCATCGATGTGCTCAATTGACGATCATTGCAAAATAATAAAAGAGACAGGTTATGAGTTGATAGATGAATTTAAAATGAAGAAAACTTCATGGAGTGAGAGTTATTATAAACCAATGAAAATCGTGCTCGATAAAATGAAGGAAAAATATAAAGATAATGTAGATGCTATGGAAGTGATCAATGCGCAATATGAAGAGAAAGAATTTTAC
>JBHPKP010000013.1:0-28833 GCA_042566505.1 bacterium
ATGCAAGCAAAAGCCCGGAAGAAAAATGGGTCGGTAAATTTACAATATTAAAAAAATAATAATAAATCTTAACCTTAATGTATTCTCCTCTGCTGAGTTTAAGTTTAGGAGAAGGGCTAGGGGTGAGGTGTTTAAAGGAGAGACGTATACAATGAAAAAAATAATCTTAACAGTAGGGACACTATTAATCATTTCAAATCTAGCATTTGCAGATAGTTCAGGTACAACAATGGCAGATTTTTTGAAGCTTGGCATAAATGCTCGGCCCGTTGCAATAGGCGAAGCATATACAGCAATATCAGACGATAACCATGCAATGCACTATAACCCAGCAGGCTTAGCTAAATTAGAACAAAGAGAAGTCTCATTCTCACATTTAAGTTATGTTGCTCTTATAAATTACGACAATGTACAATATGCACATCCATTAGAAAATAGCGTACTTGGAGCAGAAATTAAATTTTTACATGCAAAGGACGAACGACGTGACGAAGAAGGTAATAAGCTTGGCAGTTTTTATGATTATAACAGTGCCATAACT
This sequence comes from bacterium, assembly GCA_042566505.1. Classification (GTDB taxonomy): domain Bacteria; phylum RUG730; class RUG730; order JBDRED01; family JBHPKP01; genus JBHPKP01. Next base: position 542 of record JBHPKP010000013.1, read on the forward strand.
ATTGCTTATGCAAAGAGCGCAACTGAAAGCCTAGATTATGGATTGTCATTAAAAGTCTTGCAGATGAGGTTAGATGATGAAGCAGGCACAACAGCTGCAATAGATGCAGGGCTTTTATATTTTTTAAGTTCAAAAATAAAGCTTGGAGTTGTTATGCAAAATCTTGGTTTCAAGATGAAAATTGCAGATGATAAAGCAAATCTGCCAGCTGTTGTAAAATGTGGAATAAGCTATAAATTTATTGAACAGGCTATGATTGCAACTGACATAAATATCCCATTTGAAGGCGAAAAATCATTTAGTATAGGTTCTGAATATTCTCCGGTAAAACTTTTAGCTATCCGTGCAGGATATAAATTTCGTGAACAAGGGAATCTGCTTGGTGGAGTTGATGGTTTAACAACTGGTGTAGGATTTATGATCAAAGGTTATAGTTTAGACTATACATTCGTACCATTTGGTGAGTTTACAGAAACACATCGAGTTTCATTAAAAGTAAAATTTTAAGTATAATACATCAATAAGCTTACAATAATAATATATTGATTATTCATATATTTCTTCTAACACTTACCATGTGTATAACGAATGTATTTGCAGAGAAAAGACTAACTTGTTCAATGGTGTAACACAAATTTGGTGGAAAAATTACCAAACACAAAATATAGAACATGAATCAATAGGTCAGGTAAAGCGTAAAGAAGCACTTTTCCACGATAAGGTTGAACTTGGTCACAATGAAACAACGCTGACTTATGGTTTAGACATGACCTCAACATCTGACCTATTTCTTCCCATCCACAAACAACTGAAACAGTATCAAATACAAATGCAAGCATCAAAAATCCTCCATTCCCTCTTACGCAACAAGCATCTTTATACCCTGCTTTGCATCAATCCTAGCCTCTCTTGCACCATTCCGTATTGTCAAAAGTTTTGGACAATACGAAAGATTTTAAAGAGAAAAAATAATATAATATTCGATGATTGGAGAACAATTTGAGATTGTTAAATCCGAAATACCGAGGAGAAGATATTTATAGCTGCTAGTGAAGTAAAACTATGTGTAGGAAAAGGTTATATGACAGATGGTTTTATTTTAATATGCTCACAGCAAATATATTTATATCAGAAAATGATTACATATCTAAAGAAGAATATAACAAGAACAAAAAATAGTTGTCATTATTTTGTTGATTTGTTAGGTAATACAGAGTATAAATATAATATATCAGATACAGCGACGCTCTCATTGTGGATATTTTTGATAGAAATAGAAAATAATACACAATCTCATCTTTAAACTTTTAATTAAGTAAATTGATGAGAATTGCCAAGGAGGCAAAAATGTTATTAAAAGAGCAACTCAAAAAGTACAGAAAGAAGAACAACATGTCACAGCAAAAACTAGCAGAAAAATCACAACTTTCCATTCCGGCAATCACAAGTCTGGAACAAGGCAGATCGCAATATCCGAAATATCAAACAATTTCAAAAATCGCAGGTGCATTCAATATTTCGATCGATGAATTGATTGGGAAAAAGAAGTAATAATCTTAAAAAAATCCCTCTATTCATGATAAAATAGTCAAAGGGCGTAGGTGAAAAAGATTACGAAAACTATCAAAAGTCAAGTGGGGGGGGAAATAAATGCTGGAATAAAAAACCAGAAAAAGGAGTACAAAAATGTTATTAGCAGATCAAATCAAAAAGTACAGAAAGAAGAACAGCATCTCACAACAAAAATTGGCTGAAAAAGCTCGCATTTCTTATAATGCAGTAACAAAGATTGAACAGGGCGCTGCACTGAGCCCTACCATTCATACTATCGCAAAAATCGCAGGTGCACTCAATATATCGATCGATGAATTGATTGGAAAAAAGAAGTAATAATCCTATCCATAACTAAATTGCTAAATGAAAAAGAAACAGCTAAAATTGTAAATCCAATAGATGATTTAGGAGGGAAAGGTGCTAAAAGATTTATTAATAATATGTTGGAAAAGCTCACCGCTAAAGGTACTAGCGTTACTGATTGGATACGATACACTGCCTGACGAGGAATGGCTAAAATCAAAGAAACGGGAACAAAAGTTAGTGATTGGTTTAGAAAACATGGGTCATCCGGAAGCAGCACAAAAGTGGCGGGACCTAACAAAAGCGTGCAATCTTCAATCAATGATGTCATTGAAAGAACGGGTAAAAATGCAGATGAGGGCACTGGCTTTATCGACGACATCAAAGAAACTGGTAAAGGAATATATACGAAATACAAAGAATGATTGAAACCAGGAAAAAAGTCTTTAAAACAACTAAAAATGCATACATAAATCCGAGGATAACGGATGAACTTGGATCAGGAGGGTTGGCTGAGATAAAAGTCCCTTTACCAAGATATAATGGATAAAGATAAGTTGATCATTAGGTCAGGCGCAGTACAAAGGAGCACTTTCCCATGATATGGTTGAACTTTGGCAACTGAACTTCAAGGCTGACACCGGGCTAGTTGTAACTCTACCTGACCTATGTCTTCTTATCCACACGAGCAAAAAATTATGATGAATAACAAAATTCAATTTCAAAAAAAATAAAAAATGGGTAAAAATAATAATTACCTGAAGGAGTTAATAGTGTTAGCAGATCAAATCAAAAAGTACAGAAAGAAAAACAAGCTCTCACAACAAAAATTGGCTGAAAAAGCTAGCGTTTCTTACAATGCAGTAACAAAGATCGAACAGGGTGCTGCACTAAGCCCTACCATTCATACCATCGCAAAAATCGCAGGTGCATTCAATATATCAATCGATGAATTGATTGCGAAAAAGAAATAATAATCCTATCCATAATCTATTTCCCTCATACCATGTAATTTCAACAATAGTTGCACATGTGTAAATCACGAATTATTGTGAATTTTTTTATCTGAGTTATCAGTGATTCAGATTAATTTTGCAGCATTTCTACACCCCGCAAAATATAAATTCTTAACGATAAAATTTAGTTTACGAAGTTTTTGCGAATATTTGCGAATTATTTGCGAAAAAAAACTTGCATTAATATCAGACTTGTGATACAGTACCATAAATCGACCATTGCAATGGATGTCGTTTGAATAAACCTAGGGCTTATTAATAGGTTTTTGAGCAGAGTTTAAATTACATATTTGACAACAGATAGTATAAACAGACATATACAGTAATGTTGCGGAATTTGATGTCAAATTGTAAGTAAACTCAAAAAACACAAAAAAATAAAAAATGGAGGAGAAAATGAAAAAAGTATTATTAATGTTTTTAGTTTTAAGTTTAGCAAATGCTGCATGTGCAGAAAAATTACGTATCAAACCATGGGTTGGTTATACAAGTGTAGCTTTGGGAGACTTTCATGATGCTTTAAATAAAGCAAGAGATATTTTTATAGAAGATAAAAATGATCAATATGATGAAGTTTCAGCATCTGTAAAAAACGCACACGGTGCTGCTATTATTGGTGTAGATTTTGATTATGCAATAACTGAAAATATCCTAGTAGGTCCTCGAATATCATATATTGATGTACCAACAATTGAATCAAAAATATCCGAAAAGGAAACAGATATTGATCCTCTTTATGGAACACTAATTCATGATGAAGTAATAAAGGAAAAATATGATTTATCTTTATTACCTATCACTGTTGGGATTAAGTATGAAAAAATGGATTCAAATAGATTTAGTTTTAATATGGGGTTGAATATGGGACTTGGATTAGCAAAATTGAATTATGAACTTCATACAAACAGCCTATATAAGGTAGAATCCGATTTTTCTGGAGATTATTATAGAGAAAGATTTAGTATAGATAAACAAAAAACTTATGTTGGGGCGTGTTTTGTAACAGATGTTTCGGTTGGTGGAACATATAAGTTCAATAGCACATTTTCGTTGGGAGCAAATATAGGTTATAGATATGCAAAAGTGCAAAAGATGAAATTAAGTAAAGATTATTATGATTATTATAGAAATGATGAAGGTGATGAGTACAGTTATGCTGAAAAAAAAGGAGATACCATTAAGAACAGTGAAGATAATGATATTGAATTTGATTTTAGTGGTGTAACTCTAACTTGCGGATTAAATATGGCATTCTAATATCTTCCCCCCCAAGGTGAAATTGTGGCTAGTACTAATTGGTACTAGCCACAAAACTTTTTTTATTTTTTTAAATTTATGAGACAAAAAATAAGTTCATAAGTTTTGAAAAACAAAAATTTAACCATGGGAGACAAAAGATGAAAACAAAAAACAAATTATTATTGGTATTAATGATCCTTGCATTAAGCCAAACCTTGTATTCATTTAGAAAGCAAGCATCAAGCTACAAACCACCGGTTTTAACTGGCAAAATGGGAATTAATAAAAAGGCAACTCAAAAAGCTAGGCAGAGCATGCCAATAAAAAACAGGTTAACAGCTGCTAAAAAATTTAATCAAAAACATAACAATAAATGGAGAATAGGATTTAATAATAAAAAAGGAACCATTTCATCGATTAAGGGTTTCAAATCCAAACAATATGCAGGAAGAGCAAAAGATGCACTTTTAAAATTTATGGATGAAAATCCTGATTTATTAGGCATTAAGAACGAAAATTTAAGATATCAAAATGAAACTAAACATAAGAATGAAAAACATATAACTTATCAGCAAGATTATAAAGGTATACCAATTGAAAATTCATATGTTTCATCACATATTACCGCTAACAATGAAATTTTTGCGATTTTTTCTAGTTACTATACTGATATTGAAATGGAAGTTACACCCAAAATCACAAAATATGATGCAACAAATATTGTCCTTAAGAACATAGGAGGAATCAAAGGTTTAAAACAAGATCGTGATCCGGAATTAATGATTCTACCTGTTGAGTTAAGTGGATACTATTTGTGTTGGAAGGTTCAGTTTTTTGCAAATGAACCATTAGGTAATTGGATACATTATGTTGATGCAGTTACTGGAGAATTACTGAGCGGTTACAATAATATGAAGTTTTATACACAAGGACAAGTGCAGGGAAAGGTATTTCAAAAAAGTGGTCATGATACACCAGTTATAGTTTCATTCAATAATCAAAATGTTTGGATCGGATCAGATCAAACAACGACTGATAGTAATGGGAAATATTTTTCAAGAGAAAATGACCAAGTTGTTGGATTGTTAAAAGGCCCCTTTGCAAATGTAAAAAATGATATTGATTCAGAGATTTCTTATCAAGGTACAGATTCTAACATTAATTGGTTATATGAACCCATTGAAAGTCATTTTAATGAACAGCATTTGTTTTATCATATGAACAAAATACACGACTATTATAAAAATACGTTAGGTTTTAGTTCAATTGATTTACAGCTTGAAGGTATTGTAAATAGAAATTTTTCTAATGCGTATTTTTATGAAACAACAATTGTTTTTGGACTGGGTGACAATGTAGTTTGGCGTGATTTTGCTAGAGATGTTATGGTCATTTATCACGAATATACACATTTTGTGCAATATACTATAAGTCCATATTATTATTATATTGGACAGCAGGGTGCGATGATGGAGGCATGGTCAGACTATTTCCCTTGTTCGATTTTTGATACTTCTGTAATGGGTGAGTATATTTCTATTAATCCAACTTATAGAAGAAATCTTGTTAACGAAAAAAAGTTTCCTAATGATATGCAGAATGAGGTTCATGATGATTCTGTTATATATTCAGGCGCATTGTGGGATATAAGGCAATCTTTAGGTTCTGATCTCACTGACCGATTGGTTTTTGGGTCAATGTTTTATGCACCAAAAACTTTTTATCAAGGTATGGAGGCAATGCTTTTAGTAGACGATAATGATTATGATTTGTCAAATGGTACACCACATGAAGCTGCAATACGTACTGCGTTTGAAAAACATGGCATTGGTGAACAACACCCCGATTCATGGGAAGAGCCAAATGATCTACCAATGCATCATGAGTTGCCGGTATTAGATACTGGCATGACCTATTATGCAAGTATACATGGTTATGAAGATGATGATTTTTATAAGATTTATGTTTCAAGTGGACAAGTAAAGGTTAATATTAAATTTGATACAACCAATGGTGCATATGATCTGTACATATTCGATAAAGAATTTAATACACTTTTTTATACTTGGACAGTTTATTCGACTTCTTTGCATACCTTAACTTATACAAACAAAAAAAATCAATCTTTATATATTGCAGTAATACCTTGGAATATGGATGGAATGTCTGATACTTATTCAATTGAAGCTGTATATAACCAAAATGCAGTAATAGACAGCACTCCACCAATTGGCTGCCCATCGTCTCCAAGTATTGTAAATAATTATGACGTTATGATTATTTCGTGGACAACAAATGGTTGTTTTGATCTGGATTCCGGTATAGCAGGGTATCAATTGCAGATTGGGAAAGAGGAAAATTCTAACGATATATTCGATGGATATATAGGTAATAGATGTTTTTATACGATAAAAGTACCATCCGGAAAAATCTGCTATGCGCGAGTTAGAGCAAAAAATGCAGCTAACTTGTATAGTGCATGGTCACCAACTAAAAGTATACGTCTTGCAAGTCAAAATGAATTGGGATCAATCAATATTTATCCAAACCCTTGTTATTTTGAACGCACATCCTATGTGTCCATAGATTTACTTCCAAAAAATTCAAATAATAAAGTCAATATTTATAGCATTGCAGGTACCTGTGTGAGAACTTTAGACTCTAATGATGAAATTTTTGATAAGTTGAATTCAAAAATTGGCATTTGGGATGGAAAAAATGATGATGGTGAAAAAGTTGCAAGTGGACTTTATATATTTTATGTGAAAACAGACAAAGAAAATAAAAAAGAAAAAATCGCAATATTTTGGTGATTAATTTTTGGAGGATATGATGAAAAAAATATTAATTTTATTAGTGATAATTAGTTCTTGTGTATCAATTATTTTTGCCGGTGGAAAAGGTACTGCAGGTGCTGCTTTTCTCAGTATTGATAATGGTGCACGACCAACCAGTATGGGTGGTGCATTTACCTCAATTGCAGATGATGTAAACACAATAAACTACAATCCAGCAGGATTGGCATCAATAGGGAATGTTGAAGTAATGTTTGTGCGTAATCAGTGGCTTGAAGATATAGAATCAAGCATGTTTTCAGGTGCATACAAGATTAAGCCCGAGTTAGGAGTTGGATTAGTTTACAAAGAAATGTCATATGGTCAGATGGAAGAAAAAGATGATAGGGGGAATACTTTGGGAAAAACATTTGATGGTGGAACTAGGCTCATTACATTGGGTGCTGGATACAAATTACACAAGAAAGATTTATATGTTGGTTTGAACTTGAAATATATTAGTGAGAAATTATATGTAGAAAAGGCGTCTGCATATGCTTGTGATTTGGGAGTTTTATACAAACTAAATAAAGAAATAAAAATTGGCGCAAGTTTGTTAAATCTGGGCAATAAAATAAAACTTTATAAAGAAGGATTCAATATTCCAAGGACTTATAAAATAGGTGGTAGTTATTCATTTGAGAAAAATAAAATTGTGAGTTTGGAATTTGAAAATAACATAGAAAATAATTTCAAGGTTCGTTTAGGTGGAGAGTATTTTTTATACAAGATGATCTTTTTGAGAGGTGGATATATATTTGAGAGTAATGAAATAGATAGTAATCTACCGGTTTCTTTAGGTTTAGGATTTATTTATCACGATCTATATATTGATTATGCTTATTTGCCAAAGGGTGATTTGGGAGATACACACAAGGTAAGTGTAATGATGAAATTTGGAAAGAAGCATAGAAAAAGAACTAAAAGATTTAGAAAAAAATATAAAACTACCTGAGGAGGAGTATCTGTATGCTAAAAATAAAAAATATACTAAGTTCATCAAAAAAACTGATTAAACCAATTTTATTTGTTTTAACGTTAGTAATGTGTACAACAAATGTATTTGCAGAAACATACGAATTTGATTTGCAATGGGGTAGTTCCGGAACAAGCGATGGACAGTTTAAATATCCTAATGGCATAGCAATAGATAGTAATGGAAATGTTTATGTAACTGATAAAGATAATCACAGAGTTCAAAAGTTTACATCTGATGGAACATTTATAACAAAGTGGGGAAGTTATGGTTCAGGAGATGGACAGTTTAATAAACCAGCTGGAATAGCTGTTGATGCAAGTGATAATGTATATGTTGTTGAGCAATATAATCATAGAATACAAAAATTTACATCAGATGGAATATTAATAAATACATGGGGGAGTTATGGATATAGTGATGGTAAATTTTGCTATCCTGTGGGTATAGCAATAGACAGAAGTGGAAATATATATGTTGTTGATACATCTAATAGTAGAATACAGAAATTTAGTTCAGATGGGACATTTATAACAAAGTGGGGAAGTTATGGAATAGATGATGGAAAGTTTAACCGTCCTAAAGGCATAGCAGTAGACGATAATGGTAATGTTTATGTGACTGATACTGATAATGACAGAGTACAAAAATTCTTATCCGATGGTACATTCATAATGAAATGGGGAAATACAGGAACTAGTGATGGCAAACTCGATTATCCATGTGGTATAGATGTTGATAGTAGTGGTAACGTATATGTAAGTGATGGATATAATTTTAGAATTCAAAAATTCACATCTGATGGAGCATTTATAGGAAAATGGAAAGGAGTTAGTATTCCTAATGATATTGAAATAACTGAAAATGGAAAAATATATATAGCTAATACATACGGCAATAATGTTAAAAGATATACACTAAAAGTACAAATATCAGGATATGTAAAAGATAGTTTTGGTAATGCACTTTCCAGTACAAAAGTAACCTTAGCCGGAGCAGCAAGTACAGAATATATAACAACAAGCAGTGGTTACTATGAATTCACAGATTTAGAAACAGACAATTATACCGTAACACCTGAGCATACGGATTATGATTTTTTACCACTAAATAAGACATATCTACACTTGAGTAATGACGAACTGAATCAGGACTATGTTGGAGAATATACTTTATCGCATGTTATTAGTGGTTATCTAAAAGATACTAATGGCAATGGGATTTTTGGCGTAAAAGTCAAACTTTTCGGTGCAGCAACCGGGGAATATATTACAGGCAGCAACGGTTATTATGAGTTTACTGATTTAAGAAGAGCAAACTATACTGTAACTCCAACGCATGATCATTATAAGTTTGATCCTTTAAGCAAAAACTACACACTTTTAAGCAGTAATCAAGAGAATCAGGACTACGTTGGAACAAATGCTTACATAATAAGTGGATATGTTGAAGATACTGATGGAAATGCTATTGCCGGCTCAACTGTAACACTATCTGGGGCAGCAAGTGTAAATTATGTAACTGATATTAATGGTTACTATAAATTTCAAAGTTTAGAAGCAGGTGATTATACTGTAACCTCAAAGCATTTAGATTATACATTTACTCCTAAGAATTATAATTACACTCAGTTAAGTAACGATCAATCAAACCAGAATTTCACTGGCACGGTTAATGTTTATACAATAAATGGGTACATAAAAGATGTATCTGGCAATGTAATTTCCGGTTCAACAGTAACATTATCCGGATTAGCAAGTTTGAATTGTTTAACGGATGCAAATGGTTATTTTGAGTTTCAAAACTTATTACGAGGTGATTATACAATAACTCCGAATCATGAGAGCTACAGATTTTCACCACAGAGTAAAAGTTACACACAATTATTTGGTGACAAAATTGATCAAGATTTCACTGGCACGTATCTATATACAATAAGCGGTTACATAAAAGATGATGCTGGCATGGCTATTTCAGGATCAACTATTACACTATCAGGTGCAGCTAGTTTAAATTACCTTACAGATAGTAGTGGATATTATGAATTTAAAAGGCTTGAAACAGGTGATTATTTAGTAACTCCTAATATAAAAGGCTGCAAATTTAATCCGGTAAATAAAAGCTATACACAATTGAATGCTAATCAGTTTAATCAAAATTATATCGGAACATATATTTATAAAATTAGTGGATATATAAAGGATGTAAACGGTAATACAATTATTCTCACAACAGTAACTTTATCTGGCGCAGTTAGTAAGGAGTATATTGTAGGCAGTAATGGCTTTTATAAATTTACTGGACTAGAAAAAGGTGACTATACAGTAGTTCCTGGTCACCAGGATTACAAATTCAATCCTGAAAATGCGAATTATACCCAGTTGAGTAGTGATCAAGAAAATCAAGATTACACAGGTGTGCTCAGTACCTATACAGTTAGCGGCTATCTAAAAGATGTTGCAGACAATACAATATCCGGCTCAACTGTTACACTATCTGGTGCAGCAACTGCAGAATGCGTGAGCAATAGTAATGGATACTATGAGTTTAGGGGCTTAGAACGAGGTGATTATACCGTAACCCCAAATCATGTAAAATTTAAATTCAATCCAATAAATTTAAGCTATACACAACTGCTAAGTGATAAAATTAATCAGGATTTTACAGCAACATCTGTATATACACTAAGCGGTTACATAAAGGATGATGCAGGTAATAAGATTGCCGGTTCAACTGTAACTTTATCAGGTGCAGCAAGTTTAGAGTATGTAACAGATAGTTCTGGCTACTATGAATTTCGAAATTTGGAAAAAGGTGATTATGTTGTAACAGCAGAACATTTGGATTATACATTTTCACCAACAAATAAAAATTATACACAGTTAAGTACGGATCAAGAAAATCAAGATTTTACCGGGATACTTATTACATATTCAATAAGCGGTTATCTCAAGGATGATTTAGGCAATACAATATCTGGCTCAACCGTTACACTATCAGGAAACTCTACTTTTGTGTATATAACAGATAATAATGGATATTATGAGTTTAAAAATTTAATAAAAGCAGACTACATAATAACTCCAAAACATGTTAACTATAAGTTCAATCCTTTAAGTAAAAGTTATGTACAGCTAAATATAGATCAAACAAATCAGGATTATGTTGGAATACATGCCTACAGCATAAATGGATATATAAAAGACTCTAATGGAGTAATTGTTTCAGGTTCAACTGTTACCTTATCAGGTGCTGCAAATGTAACATTAGTTACTGATAATAATGGTTATTATGAATTCAGAAGCTTAACAAAAGGTGATTATACAATTACACCATCACATCAAGATTATAGCTTCACTCCAACAAATAAAACCTATAGTCAGTTAAGTAATGATCAAGAAAACCAAAATTTTCTAGGAACAGTTCATACATACTCTATAAGCGGTTATGTAAAAGACAGTAATAACACTGCTATATTTGATTCAACAGTAACATTATCAGGAGCAGCTGCTTTAACTTGTTTGACAGATAGTAATGGGTATTATGAGTTTAATAATATACTACGTGGAAATTATGTAATAAGTCCAAACCATAATAAATATGCATTTTCTCCTGTGACTAAAAGTTACACACAACTAGTTAATGACAAAGTAAATCAAAATTTCACTGGAACGGTTCTATATAAAATAAGTGGGTATTTAACTAATAGCATTGGTACAACAATTGCTGGTGCAATAGTTAGTTTGTCAGGACAAACAGTTGTCACTTGTACAACAGACAGCAATGGATATTATGAATTTACAGGTTTAGCACGAGGCAGTTATACACTAGTTCCTTACCATGAATCTTATGTTTTCACTCCCCAATACAAATTCTATTATCTAACTGCTGATCAAACAAATCAAAATTTTTACGGAACACAAAGCACCTATTCCATTAGCGGCTACCTAAAAAATGGAAGTAGCAATGCTATAGTTGGCTCAACTGTGACATTGTCAGGTGCGGCAAGCAAAACGTGCGTAACAAACGCTAATGGATATTACACATTCACAAATCTGCCAAAAGATGATTACACTATAACTTGTGCATATGGAAACTGTACGTTTATGCCTGCAAAACGAACTTATTCACAACTTAATAGTGATCAGGTAAACCAAAACTTTACTGCACAGCAACCAATAATAGCTATTGATTCAGAGCTTTTAGAGTTCGGTGTAATCAAAAAAGGTAACACGAAAACTTTAGCATTCACGATCACAAATACCGGTAACGGAACATTAGAAGGAAATATCAAATCTAACAGATCATGGATCAAATTAAGTCCTCGAAGTTTCATCTCCAACACACAAACCGTTGAAGTAACCGTTGATTCGCTCGATCGAGATGGACAGTATACGGGTACAATCACTGTTGAATCAAACGGTGGAACTGCAACTATTCAAGTCAAGATTGAAGCAAACTGTGTACTCACAAAACCAAATCCTTACAATCCAAACAAACACAATGGCTTAAAATTTTATGGTTCAGGTATAATCCCAAATGATACAACGATCCAAATTTTTACAATAAGTGGCGAACATGTAAAAACTCTAAATGAAGAAATAGGTTTAAAAGAAATCGCATGGGACGGTCGAAATGAAAATGGAGATAGAGTAGTAAGTGGTTTATACATCTATGCAAGCAAAAGCCCGGAAGAAAAATGGGTCGGTAAATTTACAATATTAAAGAAATAATAATCCTATCCTTAATGTATTCCCCTCTCCTGAGTTGAGTTTAGGAGAAGGGCTAGGGATGAGGTGTGTAAAGGAGAGACGTATACAATGAAAAAAATAATCTTAACAGTAGGAACATTATTAATGATTTCAAATCTAGCATTTGCTAAAAGTTCAGGTACAACAATAGCAGATTTCGTAAAACTTGGGATAAATGCTCGGCCCGTTGCAATGGGTGAGGCATTTAGCGCGGCAGCAGATGATGCACATGCAATGCACTATAATCCAGCTGGACTTGCCGGACTTACGAAACAAGAGGTTTCATTTTCACATTTAAGTTATGTTGCTCTTATTAATTACGACAATGTGCAATACGTTCATCCAACATCAAATGGTACCTTTGGCGCTGAAATAAAATTTCTGCACGCAAAGGATGAACGACGTGACGAACAAGGTAATAAACTTGGTAGTTTTTACGACTATAATAGTGCTGTAAGTATTGCATATGCAAAATCAGCATCCAAAAACTTGGATTACGGATTTACGCTAAAGGTTTTGCAAATGAAACTAGATGATGAAACCGGCACAAGTGCAGCAATTGATGCTGGATTATTGTATACATTAAGTGAAAAAATCAATCTTGCGTTAGTTATGCAAAACCTTGGTTTCAAAATGAAAATAGCAAATGATGAAGGGAATTTGCCGGCTAATGTAAAGTTTGGAATAAGTTACAAATTCATTGAACAAGCTTTAATTGCAGCTGACATAAACATCCCATTTGAAGGTGAGAAATCATTCAGCATAGGCTCTGAATATTCTCCGGTAAAACTTTTAGCTATCCGTGTAGGATATAAATTTCGTGAACAAGGGAATCTGCTTGGTGGAGTTGATGGTTTAACAGCTGGTGTAGGATTTATGATCAAAGGTTATAGTTTAGACTATGCATTCGTACCATTTGGTGAGTTTACGGAAACGCATCGCGTTTCATTAAAAATAAAATTTTAAATTTACTTTTCTCTCTTTAATCCTAATCTTTTTTCTGATATACTTTCTTATCAAATATATCCTATTATACCAGAGGTAATCATGAAAAAAATCTTAATTACTTTCATTATCTTATCTTCTCTTTCGACAATTTCACTTGCAAAAGAAACCATCAACACTACAAATGCTGACACACTAGACCTAGAACTTGTCATCTATCAACAAAATATTGCACTTATAAAAGAATCTCGAAAAAAACTTTTACCAAAAGGAAACGTCTATTTAAACTATTTAGATGTATCTTCACACCTCATACCTGAATCAGTTTCCATTTCATTTTTTGGTCAAAAAAATAATCTATATCTAAAAGAACAACTCTTTAGTAACACCAATGCACTAAAAAATAAACTAATAAATAAATATATAGGGAAGAATGTGAAAATAGCAACTTATTATCTCGATGGTAAAAAGGAAATATTGGATGCTCAACTTTTAGGAATAAACAACAACCTTTTATTTAAAATCGGCAATGACATATATACAGAAAATCCGGGTGTTTTGGTTTTACCGAACTATAAGGATACAATTGAAGTTAAATCGAAAATCACATGGCTTTTAACAAATGAAACCAAAGGTGATTCCATGTTCGAGATATCCTATTTGACTAAAAATATATCGTGGTCAGCTGATTACAATATCACTCTCAATGATTCTAATTCAAAAGCTAAACTCTTAGGCTGGGCAACTATTTATAATAATACAAATACAGACTTTAAAAATGCTTCTATATCTCTAATAGCAGGTGATCTTAACATTGAACAAGCACGTGACAGAGGTATGTATGGTAATATGATGAAACTTGCTGCAAGCCCTGAGATGAGCGCCTCATCATTAAAACAGCAAAAAGCATTTGAATATCATTTACTTGATCTGGATTATAAAACAGATATTGCGGCAGACCAATCAAAACAAATAAGTTTTATTAGTACGCAGAATATTGATATTGAAAAAAAATTCATTTTTCAAAACCAACAAAGTCATTTTTATAACTCTAATAATGAAGAGGATATCTCTAATGCGAGTATTCTGGTGGAGTTTTTAAACAACGATGAAAACTGGCTTGGTAAACCATTACCAATGGGGAAAGTTAGATTTTATCAAAAAGATTCAAATGATAAATTAATTTTCATTGGTGAGGATATTTTAAAAAATACTCCTGTAAACGAACTTATAAAAATGCAAATTGGGAAAGCTTTTGACATTACAATGAAACGAACCCAATCAGATTTTAAAAGGCTCAGAAATCTTTCTTATGAAACTGAATGGAAACTTGAAATTAAAAATAATAAGGATGAAGATATTGAAGTCATTATAAATGAAGCTGTTCCGTTAGGTTACAAACTTATTGATAGCAGCGAAAAGCATTCCAAAAAAGATGCAAAATCCATAGAATTTGCATCAAAAATCATGAAAAAATCAACAAAAACTCTCACATATCGCGTGGAAATAAAAAACAAGTAAAACCTCACCCTGACTCCCCTTTCCTGAGTCTAGGAGAGGGGCATGGGGTAAGGTTACAGAAGCTAAAAGGTGAGATTACCAATCTTTTCTGTGAATATAATCACAATTAACTTGACTTTTAATATAGTTTTGAGTATATTCAGCTAAAATTTATTGTGAAATCAGGAACAAAATGTCTATAAATAAAAAATGTATTATTAGATTATCCAGATATAAAAATGCTTTACATAACTTTCAAAAATTAGGATTTGTGAAAGTATTTTCTGATAATTTAGGTGATGCGGTTGGTGTTACAGCTGCACAAGTTAGAAAAGACTTTTCGTTGTTTGGAATTACCGGACATCGTCGAGGCGGATACATTATCGACGAGCTTGTTGAGAAACTAAATAATATTCTCGGGACAAATGAAATGCAAAATGTTATTGTTGTTGGTGCCGGAAACCTCGGAACAGCGCTTTTGAACTATAAACGGTTTGAAAAAGATGGAATAAAAATAATTGCAGCATTTGATATTGATCCTTCAAAAGTGAAGAAAACAACTGATGTGCCTGTCCTTAGTTTAGAAGAACTATCAAGTTTTATCAAAAAGAATAATGTAAAAGTTGGAATTATTGCTGTTCCGGAAATTGCTGCCCAACAAGTATTTGATATTATGGAATCAGCTGGTATAAAAGGGTTTTTAAATTTTACACCGGTCAGATTTCGAGTACAAAATGATGATGTTTTTATTAATAACGTCAACTTAGCTATTGAACTTGAAAATGTCATTTATTATGCAACTGCAAATTTAGAAACTACAACAGCTTAAGGAGGAATTATGCCTACACCAATAGATATTTTAGAAACAAAAAAAGATGAAGCCATGAAACGCAAAAAGGAGAAGAATAAAAATATAGATATCAATATTTATGTTGGTCTTTCTACATGTGAAATAGCAGCAGGTTCAAAAGACATTACTAAGGAACTCAATAATTATGTAAAAAAGAATAAATTAAATAATATTTCTATAAATGATAAAGGCTGCAAAGGTGCATGCTATTTAGAACCAACTTTGGAAATTGCGCCAAAAGGAAAAGAACCGATTCTTTACGGTAAATTAAAAGCAGAAGATATACAAAATATTATGGATTCATATTTAAAAAACGGTAAAATAGTTGAAAAATTTCTTATAGAGCAAAAAGAGGTTTAATTATGGTAACTCAAGAAAAAATCGCATTAAGGCATTGTGGAGTAATTGATCCTAAAAGTATTGATGATTACATTTTAAATGATGGGTATGCAGCATTTGCTCATGCATTAACCAATCTATCACCAAAAAAGGTTGTAGAAGAAGTTCAAATATCAGGTTTAAGAGGTCGTGGTGGTGCAGGTTTTCCGACAGGTACAAAATGGAACTTTGCCTCTCAAATCGAAAATGATGAAAAATATGTAATTTGTAATGCAGATGAAGGTGATCCCGGCGCATTTATGGATAGAAGCACTGTAGAAGGTGATCCTCATACAATTATTGAAGGAATGCTCATTGGCGCATATGCGATTGGTGCAAAAAAAGGTGTTGTGTATTTGCGTGCAGAGTATCCGCTTGCAATTAAGCATCTTGAAAAAGCAATTGTTGATGCGCGAGAAACCGGATTTTTGGGTGAAAATATTTTGGGTACTAACTTTTCATTTGATGTGGAAATAAGACTTGGTGCAGGTGCATTTGTATGCGGCGAGGAAACAGCATTGATAGCATCAACCGAAGGGCTGCGTGGAATGCCGCGACCAAGACCACCATATCCGTCAGTCAAAGGATTGTTCGAAAAACCAACATTAATTAACAACGTAGAAACATTTGCAAATATTCCACCTATCATTTCTAAAGGCGGCAAATGGTTCAGTTCAATTGGAACCAAGGACAGCAAAGGTACAAAGGTCTTTTGTTTAGCAGGTGCAATTGCAAACCCGGGACTTATCGAAGTTCCTATGGGAACTACATTACGGGAAATTATTTATGATATTGGCGGCGGCATTCCGAATGGCAAAAAATTTAAAGCTGTACAAACAGGCGGTCCTTCCGGTGGATGTCTAAAAAACGAATCTTTGGATACTGAAATTGACTATGAATCACTTGCAAAAGCCGGTTCAATAATGGGATCCGGTGGAATGATCGTTATGGATGAATCAACCTGTATGGTTAATATTGCAAAATTCTTTTTGGAATTTACTCAGGATGAATCATGTGGAAAGTGTACACCGTGTCGTGAAGGTACAAAAAGAATGCTCGAAACACTTGAGCGAATCACATCAGGCAACGGTAAAGAAAAAGATATTGAAGAGCTTCAAAAGCTCGCTGAAGTTGTTAAAAATACATCATTATGCGGACTTGGTCAATCAGCGCCAAATCCGGTTTTAAGTACAATTAAAAATTTTAGGGAAGAGTATACAGAACACATTAAAGATAAAAAATGCAGAGTCGGGGAGTGCAGCGCTCTTGTCACATACATTATTAATGACAAATGTATTGGCTGTACAGCATGTGCAAAGGTTTGTCCGGTAAACTGTATAGTTGGTGATGTCAAAAAGAAACATATAATTGACCAAGAAAAATGTATTAAATGCGGTATGTGCTATACAACTTGTAAATTCGAATCTATCGACAAAAAGTAGGAGTTAAAAATATGGGACTTAACAACAACAATAAACTTAACGAGCTTAAAGAGTTTATATCTACTGTAAAAACAAAAGATCGATCAGAATCTCATTTGATCTCAGTCTTGCATAAAGCACAAGATTTATATGGCTACTTATATAATGATGTTATTAAAGAAATTTCTGCCCAAATGCATTTGAGTGTACCGCATATCTGGGGTGTTGCAACTTTTTATCATTATTTTAAATTTAAACCTCAAGGAAAGTACACGATTTCAGTTTGCATGGGAACAGCTTGCTATGTAAAAGGCGCTGCTTTAATTTTAGACGCAATCAAAGAAGCCCTTGGTATTGAGCATGGCGAAACAACTAAAAATAAACTCTTTACCCTGCAAGATACAAGATGCATAGGTGCATGCAGCCTTGCACCAGCAATGATGATTGACGATAAAGTTTATGGTCATTTAACACCAACATCTGTTGTTGAAATATTGAAAAGTTATAAATTGTAAAAAAGGAGGAACTATTATGTTCAATGAAAGTATTGAAAGCAAACCGCCTGCAGTTATTGCAGACACATTAGCGAGAAAAGTAAGTGTAAAAAAAGCAAATATGTCTTTATTACATCTTATGATTTTGGGTATTTTTGCCGGAGTTTACATTGGTTTTGGCGCTGGAATTGCAACACTTGTTTCAAGTGACTTGTCAAAGTTTGTTGGGGTTGGACTTGCAAAGGTTATAACAGGATCTGTATTTTCTGTAGGACTCATGCTTGTTGTTATTGCAGGCGCAGAACTGTTTACAGGCAATAACTTAATGTTTATGGCTGCGCTCGATAAAAAGGCAACCTATAAACAAGTTTTACATAAATGGGGCATTGTATATCTTGCAAACTTTATAGGATCGGTTTTACTTGCTTATTTCATGTACAAAACTGAGTTATGGAAAGGCAAAAACTTTCTTACAGGTGTTCAAGCTTTAAAAATTGCAAATGCAAAAGTGAATTTAACATTTGGTTCTGCATTTTTTAGAGCAGTGCTTTGCAACTGGCTCGTATGTTTGGCTGTTTGGATGAGTATCTCGTCCAGAAATGTAATTGGTAAAATATTTGCAATTTATTTTCCAATCATGACATTTGTTGCATTGGGTTTTGAACACTGTATTGCAAATATGTACTTTATTCCTTATGGAATATTTTTGAAATGTACAGGTGCAGCAGCTGCATCAGGCTTGAATCTTGCAAATTTAACATGGGGTGGATTTATAGTTAATAACCTAATCCCTGTAACATTGGGCAATGTTATTGGTGGAGTTGTTCCCGTAGCATTTCTGTATTGGTTAGTTTACGTAAAAGAAAAATAAATAATATACTCAGCTTTTCGCTAGGAGAATTTTATGATTAAGGTTGTAATTAATGGTAAAAAAGTAGAACTTGAAAAACCGGATACTATTCTAAAAGTTTGTCGTACACAAGGCATAAATATTCCAACTTTATGTAATGATCATAGACTTGAGCCTCATGGCGCATGTAGGATTTGTGTTGTTGAAGTAAATGGCGCTCGCAACTATCCGGCATCATGTTCAACACAAATTACTGATGGTATGGATATACTAACTCACAGTCCTAAGATCATCGAAGCTCGCCGTGAGATTTTAAACCTGTTGTTAGCAAATCATCCGACAGATTGTTTAACTTGTGAAAAAGCCAGCAACTGTAAACTTCAAGATTATTGTTATGAATATGACGTCAAAGAAACAAAATATATTGGGGAACGCAAACCTATTACAGTTGAAGACACAAACAAGTTTTATAATGTTTATCCTGACAAATGTATTTCATGCGGCAAGTGTCAAAGAGTATGTTCAGAACTTCAATGTTCACATGCTATAGACTTCAAAGACAGAGGATTTAAAACAGCTGTAACAAGATTTTCCGAATATAGTGACGAATGTGTATCCTGTGGAAACTGTGTTTCAATATGCCCAGTTGGTGCATTATGGTCAAAATCCAGAGAATCCTGCAGAACATGGAATACAGATCGAGTAAAAACAACTTGCCCATATTGTGGAGTAGGTTGTCAGATGTATTTGAATCTTAAAGATAATAAAGTTTTTTGGGTTGATCCTGCATTCGAAAAGCCTAATGAGGGCTTGCTTTGTGTAAAGGGTAAATACGGATTTAACTTTATTAATCATCCTGACAGACTCAAAAAACCATTGTTAAAGAAAAATGGCAAGTTTGTAGAAATAACTTGGGATGAAGCATACAATATTATGGTCCATAAATTTAAGGAAACAAAATCCAAATATGGACCAAATGCAATCGCGGGTCTTGCATCTGCAAAAGTAACAAATGAAGAAAATTATTTATTCATGAAATTCATGCGTGCTGTTATTGGAACTAACAATGTAGACCATTGTGCACGATTATGCCATGCTTCAACAGTAGCGGGACTTGCCACAACACTCGGAAGTGGTGCTATGACAAATAGCATTGCAGAAATTGATGGCAGTGATTTATTTTTCATTTCAGGTTCGAATACAACAGAAGCACACCCTATTATAGGTTCAAAAATCAAACAAGCAAAGGCAAAGGGCGCAAAAATTATAGCTGCAGAGCCTCGTTTAATTGAACTTGCAAAATATGCTGATATATTCCTTCAAATTAGACCCGGAACAAATGTCGCTTTATACAATGGTATGATGCACATTATTATTAAAGAAAATTTGCACGATAAAGAATATATTAAAGAACGCACTGAAAATTTTGAAGAACTGAAAAAAATGCTTCAAGATTATACGCCTGAAAAAATTGCAAAGATTTGTGGCATTAATGCAAATGATTTAAAAAAGGCTGCAATAATGTATGCACAAGCTAATAAAGCAAGCATCTTTTATTCTATGGGTGTAACGCAGCATTCAACAGGCACTGAAGGTGTTATGAGCATATCAAACCTTGCAATGATAACCGGTAACTTAGGAAAAGAATCAACCGGTGTGAATCCTCTTAGAGGACAAAACAATGTGCAGGGGGCGTGTGATTTAGGATCACTTCCAAATGTTTATTGTGGCTACCAAAAAGTAACTGACGAGAAAATGAATAAAAAATTTGAAAAAGCATGGGATGTTGAAAAACTTCCAAACACACTCGGGCTTACTGTAACTGAGGTTATTACAGAAGCTGACAAAGGCAATGTAAAACTTGCATATATAATGGGTGAAAATCCTATGCTTTCTGACCCTGATCTTAATCATGTTAAAACATCCCTTGAGAAATTGGACTTCTTGGTTGTGCAGGATATTTTCTTAACAGAAACTGCAGAGCTCGCTGACTTAGTTTTGCCTGCTGCAACTTTTGCGGAAAAAGACGGTACATTCACAAATACAGAACGAAGAGTTCAAAGAGTACGAAAAGCTGTAACTCCGGTCGGAGAAGCAAAAGCTGACTGGGAAATTATTACTGAACTTATGAATAGAATGGGTTATAAAGCTGTCTATAATACTCCATCGGACATTATGGATGAAATCGCAAGTGTCACGCCTCAGTATGCTGGTATATCTTACGAACGAATCGAAAAGAAAGGACTTGCATGGCCATGTTTAGACAAAGAACATCCTGGCACACCATACCTTCACAAAGACAAATTTGCACGTGGAAAAGGTCTCTTAAGACCTGCTGAATATAAAGCAAGTAATGAGCTTCCTGATGAAGAATTTCCGTTTTTGTTAACAACAGGTCGTATACTTTACCATTTCCATACTCGCACAATGAGTGGTAAAACCGATGGCTTAAACGAAATTGAAGGTCATTCATTTATTGAGATAAATACTATAACTGCAGATAAAATGAAAATCAAAGATGGTGAAAAAATAAAAGTTGCATCTCGCCGCGGGGAAGTTGTGTCAACTGCAAGACTTGATTCTACAATAAAGGAAGATGTTGTGTTTATGCCGTTTCACTTCATTGATGGACCTGCAAATGTTTTAACTAATCCAGTTCTTGATCCGATTGCAAAGATTCCCGAATTTAAAGTTTGCGCAGTTAAAATAAACAAAATTGGTTAAGCAAATGTATACATTAGGTATTTTAACAATTAGTGATAAAGGTTCTCAAGGTGATAGAACTGACGAAAGTGGAAAAGCTCTAAAAGATATTTTCACCAAGAATGGCTGCTCACTTAAACACTATGAAATAATTCCAGACGATAAAGACCTGATATCAAAAAAACTAATGAATTTGACTGATGAATTGCATCTTGATTTAGTTTTAACAACCGGCGGTACAGGTTTTAGCAATCGTGATAATACGCCAGAGGCAACACTTGAAGTTATTGAAAAAAATGCTCCCGGCATTTCAGAAGCTATTAGAGCATACAGTATGACAATAACCAAACGTGCAATGCTTTCTCGAGGTATTTCTGGCATTCGAAAGAAGACTTTAATTATCAACTTACCGGGAAGTCCGAAAGCAGTTAAAGAAATTTCAGATTTTATTTTAGATACAGTTGCACATGGGTTGGATATTTTAAAGGGCACTGCATCTGAATGTGCACGAGGAGAAAAATGAATAAATTCGGAACTGCGGTTATTTTAGCAGGCGGCGAAAGCTCGCGTATGGGATTTGATAAACAAACTTTGGAAATCGACAATAAGAGACTGATCTATACACTTGCATCTGAACTTAAACAAAAATTTAACGAAATTATTATTTCGACAAATAAACCAAAGCTCTACATAGACACTGATTATAAATTAGTTTCTGATGAGTATAAACACAAAGGACCATTAAGTGGTCTTTACTCTTGCTTAAAAACAGCTAAAAGCGAATTTGTATATTTCATAGCATGCGACATGCCAATTATTTCTTTAGAATATATTAGCCACATGAAAGATGAATTAAAAAATGAAAATTTTGATGCTTGCTGCGGAAAGTTTGGTGCAGGATTTGAACCATTCAATGCTTTTTATTCAAAAAACATTCTAAATACAATTCATGACATTTTATTAACAGAAAATACTTCTATGAAAAATTTAATTGAATCAATAAATACTAAGATCATCAATATACACAGTTTTCTTAATGAAGACGGGAAATCTGATCTATTTTTTAATTTGAATACGTTTGAAGAATTGAATAAATTCACAAAACAATAAAAAAATTTGGCAAGCGATATGACAAATTAGAATAACGGAGGTCCATTATGCGCACTTTAACTCTCGAACATAAAATAAAAAAATATAAAGACAATAATTTTTCTGATGAACTAGACAATGTTGTAGTTGAAAAGAGTATTGATATTTTTATTAACGATAATTTTTATATTACAGTCATATGTCTACCAAAAAATCTTTCTGAATTTGTAGTCGGATTTCTATATTTTGAAGATTTTATTAAATCATATGATGAAATTATCGACATAAGTATTGATGAAGAAAAAAATATTATAAAAATCAAACTAAATAAAAAAGTTGAGATTCATCGTGACAAAAAAAAGGTTTTAACAACAGGCTGTGGAAAATCTTACACAGAAATTGATATCAATAATCCGGTTAACTGCAAAAGAATCAACACCAGTTTTAAGCTTAATGCAGATAAAGTTATCGAGTTGATGAAGGAGTTTAATACAAAATCCGAGCTGTTTTTAGAAACAGGCGGTGTGCATGCATGTGCGATAGTCAATGAAAATGGATTTGTGACTTTCATGGAGGATATAGGCAGGCATAATGCATTTGATAAGGTTATAGGATATTGTCTGATAAATAATATTTCGTTTGCAAAAATGGTTTTATTAACATCTGGTCGAATATCTGGTGAGATCATTGCAAAAACAATCAAAAGTAAATTGCCGATAATTATTTCTCGTTCTGCGCCAACAAGCCACGGACTAAAGCTTGCAGAAAAGTTTTTTGCAACACTCATAGGTTTTGCCAGAGGGAATAGATTTAATATTTATACTTACCCTGAGAGGATTGTTTAATGTTAAAAGTTAAAAGTAAAATATGGATTGAAAAAGATAATGAGCTTATTTTTGGAGATGGTAAATTTAAAGTATTGCAGGCTGTCAGCGAGGAAGGTTCTATCAATAAAGCTGCAAAGAAATTAGCTATGTCATATAAAAAAGCCTGGTCAAGTATTCAAGCAATTGAAACAAGATTGGGAATGGAATTAGTACAAAAAAATAAAGGAGGCGCGAATGGCGGATCATCAGAATTGACAAAATCAGGCAAAAGACTTCTTGAGAATTACAACAACTTTCGCGAAGGAATTAATAATTATGTTGATACAAAATTTAAAAAAATATTTACATTTAAGGAGATTTAAAAATGTTAAAAAAAATTGTTTTAGGTGTGAAATTTTAAGTGGAGCGAATACATGAAAATTTTTAAATTATCATTGGTTTTTATGATGCTTTTTTCAAGTGTTGTTTTTGCTAAGCAAGAAAAAAAGAATTTGATCATTTTTCATGCGGGTAGTCTTGCTATTCCTTTTGCGCAAATGGAAAAAGAATTTGAGAAAAAGTATCCCGAGATTGATGTAAAAAGAGAAGCATCAGGTTCTAGAACTGCTGCACGTAAAATCAGTGATCTTAAAAGAGATTGTGACGTTATGGCATCTGCAGACTATAGTGTAATCGAAACACTTTTAATACCTGCTTATGCAGATTTCAATATCAGCTTTGCTGTAAATGAAATGGCAATCATGTATACGGAGCACAGCAAGTATCACAACGAGATAAATGCGAACAACTGGTACGAGATTCTTTTAAAACCTGATGTTGAATATGGTCATTCTGACCCAAATGTTGATCCATGCGGCTATAGAGCTATGCTTGTATGGCAGCTTGCAGAAAAGCATTATAAGGTAAATAATCTCTACAATAAACTTACAGATGCTCGCCCTAAAAAGAATATCAGACCAAAGGAAACTGATTTAATAGCACTGTTAGAATCAGGTGAACTTGATTATTTGTTCATTTATAAATCAGTTGCTAGTCAGCACAAAGAACTGTATTTGGAACTTCCGGTTGAGATCAGTTTAAGGGACAATGTGTACAATGATTTTTATAAGCAGGCTAAAGTTGAAATCACCGGAAAAACACCGGGTACATTTACAACTAAAAAGGGGCAGGCAATGGTATATGGTATAACCATTCCAAAAACCGCATCTAACTATGAATATGCACTAAAATTTGTAGACTTTGTACTTTCAAAAAAAGGTCGCAAAGTCATGACAGAGAATGGACAAGGTGTTATTGTTCCGGCAAAATCTGATCAGAAAAATGGTGTACCAAAAAAATTGCAGAAGTATGTGAAATAAAAGGATCACGTCATTGCGAAGAAGCTTGCGAACGAGGTGTGTATGAAACAACTTAAATATTTATGTTTTATATTAGGGCTTGTAATTGTATTCATGATTATCGGCCCACTTTTGAAAATCATTTTTAATGTTGATCCTGCAATTTTTCTAAATACATTAAATGATGAAGAAATTATATCTTCGATAATTTTAACTATGCGAGCTTCGCTCTATGCAACATTGTTTGGGCTTGTTTTTGGTATACCTTTAGCATATCTTTTAGCACGATGGAATTTTAGAGGTAAGGAAATTATAGAATCAATTATCGATATACCAATAATTATTCCGCATGCTGCTGCTGGTATTGCACTTCTCGGAGTTTTTGGGAGACGTTTTTTTGTTGGGAAAATCTTTAATGCAATTGGTATAAGCTTTGTTGGAACTGAAATGGGAATAGCTCTAGCTATGTTTTTTGTTAGTGTGCCGTTTCTTGTAAATAGTGCAAAAGAAGGTTTCAAGTTAATCGATCCTCGTCTGGAAAATGTGGCTATGACCCTTGGGGCTAACTGTTTTCGAGCATTCTTTGACATAACATTGCCGCTTGCACTTAGAAGTATTGCATCCGGTTTCATTATGATGTGGGCACGTGGTATCAGTGAATTTGGCGCTGTAATAATTCTCGCATATCATCCCATGACAGCATCTGTGAAAATATTCGAACAGTTTGAAGCATTTGGTTTGAAATTTGCTCGTCCGACCGCAGTGTTGCTCATCATTATTTGCCTAATAATTTTTATACTATTAAGGATTTTGATAAGACGAGAAAAGGGAACATTTGGAGCAAAAAGATTATGATTAAATTTAAAAATATATCAAAAGATTTCGGATTATTTTCAATTGAAGATATAAATTTAGAAATAAATAATAGTGAATATTTTGTGTTTTTAGGTCCAACAGGAGCAGGAAAAACTATTTTACTTGAACTTATTGCTGGGATACTTTTACCGGATAAGGGACAGATATTTATCGATGACAACGATATAACCAAGGTGCCGCCATACAAAAGAAATATCAGCATGGTGTATCAAAATTACATGTTGTTTCCGCATTACACTGTGGAAGAAAATATTACTTATGGACTTAAACTACAGAAAAAGCCCAAGCAATTCATTGATGATAAACTTAAATATATTTGTGATCTTTTTAATATTTTGCACATTTTGAAACGTTATCCTCAGAACTTGAGCGGCGGGGAAAAACAACGAACTGCACTTGCCCGTGCATTAGTATGTGAACCTAAAATTATTTTACTTGATGAACCATTTGCAGCATTAGATGTTATGACAAAAGAAATTATGATTAAAGAAATACGCAATATTCACAAAAACTGCAAAACAACATTTGTGCATGTTACACATGATTTGGAAGAAGCTATAGCATTATCAGACAAGGCAGCTGTTCTCAATAACGGTAAACTTGAACAAGTTGGCAGCACACTTGATGTATTCAAAAAACCAACATCACATTTTACAGCTGAATTTGTCGGCACAAAAAATATTTTTCAGGGCGATATTTATGAAGAGGAGGAAAAAATTTATTGCAATATCAATAATGTAGACATTTCACTTGTTACAGATAAACGAGGTGAAAACAAAATCAGCATTCGCCCGGAAGATATTATTATCGCAAATAGTGAAATAGCATCAAGTGCACGAAATATCTTTTCCGGGATTATCACTGACATTCTTTTTAAGCAATACATGTGCGAAATAACAGTAGATATAGGCATAGCTATAACTGCGTTTATAACATATACATCTCATAAAAAACTTGAACTACAGATTGGAAAAAAAGTTTGGACAATATTCAAAAGCATGGAAGTTCACGTAATTTAATTACGAATTAAAAACCTTAGAAGGCAATAATGTTAACTTTACACAAAGCATTAAAAATAATCGAAAAGAACAAAATATCTTTGGATACAAAAATAGTACCATTAGACTCTGCATTTAATCGTATATTAGCAGAAGATGCTTTTTCGGACATAAATATCCCGCCATTCGATAAATCTGCTATGGATGGATATGCTGTAAATTCAATAAGTACAGCATCTGTGCGTGAGATTAAAGGTTCTGTTCATGCAGGTGAAACATTTACTGACTCATTTGAAGTTAATGAGTGCGTAAAAATCATGACAGGTGCGCCTATCCCAAGCAGCGCTGACTGTGTTGTGAAAATCGAGGATACAGAAGAAATACCAAATAATAAAGTACAGATAAATTGCTCATTGAATAAGGGTTTCAACATTTGCAAAAAAGCTGAAGATTTAAAAGAAGGTGATAGGGTTCTTTCAAAAGGAATAAAAATTCAAGGACCGGAAATCGCTGCACTTGCATCTGTTGGCAAAGATACATGTAAAGTATATAAAATGCCGAAAGCTGCAATCATATCAACAGGTAATGAACTAATAGAACCGGGTGATGATTTAAAAAACGGCTGCATTCGAAACTCTAATGGACATATGCTTTCTGCTCTAGCAAAAGATTTCGGATGTGAAGTTTCGTATTTGGGTATTGCAAAAGATACAACTAATGATTTGGAAACCAAAATCAAAAAAGGATTAGAAAGTGACATATTGCTTTTGTCAGGCGGCGTATCAATGGGGGATAAAGATTTAGTATTTTCTGCACTCAAAAATCAAGGTGTGGAAATTTTATTTCATGGAGTGTATATTAAACCCGGTAAACCTTTATTATTCGGAAAAAAAGGAAAAACTTTGGTGTTTGGCATTCCCGGGAACCCGGTTGCAAATTTTACAACATTTCATTTTTTTGTAAGACCTGTTATTAATCAAAACATGATAAAAGTTCAGGCATATATTACACATGATTTCACTAAGAAAAAAGGACGATCTTTAATTGTTCCAACTCGATATGAATATAAAAGCAACAAACCTAAAATTTCAGCTTTTAATATCATGGGATCAGCTGATATAACAGGCTGCATTGGATGCAATGCGTTTATGCTTATTGAAGGGAAAGAAAGTGCAATGATAAAAGAAGGGGAATTAATTGAGGTGTATTTATTATAGCCGAGTAGAGATATTGTCAGAATCACGGATTATACGAATTACACGGAAAAAAAATCAGTGATTCTGACAACGGAAAGATAGTGTCCAAAAAGTCATGAAAGCAACATGAAAGCAAGAAAGAGAGAGAAAATAAA
>JBHPKP010000014.1:0-25892 GCA_042566505.1 bacterium
TAAGTTTGGCACAGAAATTATGTGATCGAAATAAATCAATAGGTGCAGATGGATTGCTTGTGCTTGAGGATTCCAAAACTACGGATTTCACTATGCGAATAATAAATGCCGACGGAAGTGAAGTGGAAATGTGTGGTAATGGTGCACGCTGCATTGCATATTTTGCTCATGTGTTAAAGATTGCGGACCATGAAATGTCATTTAAAACACATGCAGGTTTAATACAAGCTTCAGTTGATGGGACAATGGTGAAAGTTAAGATGATAGAGCCATTTGATTTGAAGCAAGGTAAGAGTTTAAAGTTTGTAGATGGGCAGGAAATAAAATACTCATTTTTAAACACAGGTGTGCCGCATGTTGTTGTTTTTAACGATGACGTTAGTAAGGTAGATGTTAAGAAGCTTGGGCATGATATTAGGTTCCATGAAGCTTTTTACCCAAAGGGTACAAATGTGAATTTTGCACAGGTTTTGAGCGATAATAGCATTAAAGTGCGAACATATGAACGTGGCGTAGAAGATGAAACACTTGCATGTGGAACAGGTTCAACTGCTTGCGCTATACTTGCGAGTTTGGAAAAAGGTGTGAAATCACCAACGAGTGTTGAAACATCGGGTGGTGAAATTTTAAATATTTATTATAAGATTGAAGATAATAAAATTAAGAGTGTATTCTTAGAAGGAAATGTAAAAATAGTTTTTAAAGGAACTATAGAAATATAGTTTTCAGGAGGATAAGATGAATTTAGAAGGATCATTAGTTGCAATTATAACGCCATTTAAGGATGGTAAGGTCGACGAGGAGTGTTTGCGAAAACTTGTTAACTGGCATATAGAACAAGGTACTAATGGATTGGTTCCGTGCGGTACAACCGGTGAGTCTGCAACACTTTCGCATGATGAACATGAGCAGGTTGTTGAGATTGTTGTGGATGAGGCAAAGGGCAAAATACCGGTTGTTGCAGGTACCGGCTCAAATAATACGGAAGAAGCTGTAAGGCTTTCTCAGCATGCTGAAAAAGCTGGGGCAGACGCTTGCCTTGTGATTGCGCCATATTACAACAAGCCAACGCAGCGCGGGATTTATGAGCATTTTAAAAAGGTTGCAGACAGTGTTAAGATTCCGATTGTGATGTACAATATTCAGTCGAGAACAGGCATAAACATGCAGCCTGAAACAATAGCAAAACTTGCAAATGATTGCAAGAATATCATAGCAATAAAGGAAGCAAGTGGAAGTTTGGATCAAGCATGTCAGATTCGACTTTTATGCGGTGATAAATTGACAATCCTGTCAGGTGATGATGCATTATTATTGCCGCTTATGTCAGTTGGCGCAAAGGGTGTGATATCTGTTGTGGCTAATATTGTGCCAAATGACGTTGCAAATATAGTTAAGGCATTCAATGCTTCAAATATAACAGAAGCTATGAAGTGGCACTATAAGCTTTATCCATTAATTAAGGCTATGTTTATCGAGACAAATCCAATTCCTGTAAAAGCTGCTATGAAGATGTTGGGTTTATGCTCGGATGATTTGAGATTACCAATGTATGAAATGGAAGAGGTAAATAAAAAGAAATTAGAAAAAGCTTTGAAGGAATATGGAATATTATAAGGGGTAATAGGTGTCAAAAACTTTAATAAAACAAAAAAATGAGATGATTGAATCGAAAGAATATACTCAATTTTTAGTTTCTATAAAAGAAAGAGTTAGAAAGGCTCAATACGATGCTTTAAAGAAAGTAAACAAAGAATTAATCAATCTTTACTGGGATATTGGAAGTATGATTGTAGAACGCCAAAAGAAATATGGTTGGGGAAAGGCAATTGTAGAGAACTTGTCCAAAGACTTACAAGTGGAGTTTGCTGGCGTTAAAGGTTTTTCAGTACAAAATTTATGGTATATGAGGAAATTCTATTTGATATACAACGATAATGAAAAACTCCAACTACTGGTTGGAGAAATTAGTTGGGCAAAAAATATGGTTATTATGGAATATGCATTAAAAGATTCAAAGAAACCAATAGGAGTTGCGACATATTTGCTGCAAAAAGAATTACCTAAAAAGCTGGCAAAATACCTTCCTTCGGGAGAAGAGCTGGCAAAAAAATTGGATATAATAGATTCGTAATTTTGGAGGATAATATGAAAATTGAATTAGGTGTAATTGGTGGAAGCGGACTTTATGAGATTGATGGGATCAAAATTATTAATGAGATTGAAGTTGATACTCCGTTCGGTAAGCCGTCGGATAAGGTGATTGTTGGTGAGTTGAATAATAAATTGATAGGGTTCCTGCCGAGACATGGAAGGGGACACAAGCTTCTTCCGGGTGAAATTAACTATAGGGCAAATATTTATGCACTAAAGAAACTTGGCGCAAAGGCTGTTTTGTCTGTTAGTATTGTGGGAAGCATGAAGGAACAGGTTAAGCCCGGGGATATGGTTGTTGTTGACCAGTTTATTGATTTGACCAAACAACGGGCATCTACTTTTTTTGGTGAAGGGATAGCGGGGCATACTGCATTCGCAGATCCTGTATGCGGTTCTATGAGTGAGGCTCTTTATAATTCCGCAAAAGGGCTTGGATACTCGATACAAAAAACCGGAACATATGTTTGTATGGAAGGTCCGCAGTTTTCAACTCGCGCAGAATCAAATGTGTATAGATCATGGGGTGTGGATGTCATCGGCATGACAAATATGCCGGAGGCAAAGCTGGCTCGCGAAGCTGGCATGTGCTATGCAGTAATTGCACTTGTGAGTGACTATGATTGCTGGCACAAATCAGAAGAGGTTGTGACAGTTGAATTGGTTGTGAAAATTTTGAACGAGCTTTCGGAAAAAGCAAAAAAGATTTTAATTGATGTTATTCCAAAACTTAACTCAAATCCAAACTGTAATTGTCATGAATCAATTGATAGCGTGATAATTACCTCACCGGATGCGTTTCCGAAAGAAACAAAGGAAAAACTAGCAATATTTTTTGATAAGAAAAAGGAGAATGCATAATGAGTTTATTAATAGTTGGGTCAGCTGCATTTGACAGTATAGAAACACCATTTGGTAAGGTTGATAAAGTTGTTGGTGGATCGTCGATATATTCGTCAGTTGCTGCAAGTTTTTTTCATGACGTGAATTTGGTATCTGTTGTTGGAAAAGATTTTCCGCAAGAAGAAATAAAGTTTTTAAACTTAAAGGGTATTAATACAAATGGGTTGACCATTAGTGACGGGGATACTTTTTTTTGGGAAGGTTCATATAGTTATGATTTGAATGATGCAAAAACAATTGCAACACATTTGAATGTATTCGAAAGTTTCAATCCAAATCTACCGGACGAATATAAGACCAGTGAATATGTATTTTTGGCGAATATTGATCCTGACCTGCAAATGCATGTTCTTGATCAAATTGAAAAGCCAAAAATCACTGCAATGGATACTATGAATTTTTGGATTCAGACAAAAAAAGACAAACTTATAGAAGCTATGTCAAAAATTGATTTGGTTGTAATAAATGATGCAGAAGTTCGTCAGCTAACTGGTGAGTACAGCATACTTACAGCTGCAAAAAAGATTTTAAGCTATGGACCGAAGATTTTAATAATCAAACGTGGTGAATATGGAGTGCTTTTGTTTCACGATAATCATATATTTTCACTTCCTGCATTTCCACTGGAAGTTGTAAAGGATCCTACAGGTGCAGGTGATAGTTTTGCAGGCGGATTCATGGGGTATCTTGCAAAATGCGGTGAGATAAATCATGCAAACCTTAGAAAAGCGGTTGTTATGGGAACTGTAATGGCATCGATAAATGTTGAAGATTTTAGTTTAACCAGGTTAAAACAGATTACGGAAAATGATATATCTGACCGTCTCGATAAATTTAAAAAAATTCTGCATTTCGAAGAAATATATTAGT
The DNA here is from genome assembly GCA_042566505.1 of bacterium. Taxonomy (GTDB): domain Bacteria; phylum RUG730; class RUG730; order JBDRED01; family JBHPKP01; genus JBHPKP01. The sequence continues at coordinate 3,928 of JBHPKP010000014.1, forward strand.
CATGAAAAAAGTTTTACTCGTCGATAATTACGATTCATTCTCACATACAATTGCAAATTATTTTAGGGTGCTTAAAGCTGATGTAAAAATCATTCAAAACGATGATCCCAAACTTTTTGCTGCTATCAAAAAGTGGAATCCACAAAAAATCATAATTTCACCGGGTCCCAAATCTCCCAAAGAATCAGGCTATTCTCCAAAAGTAATTCAAGATTTCTATAAAGAGAAGCACATACTTGGTATATGTTTAGGAATGCAGATAATAAACGAAGTGTTTGGTGGTAAGACTGAAAGATCAAAAGAACCTGTACATGGCAAGACTTCAGAAATTCAAAAAGTTAACCAAAAAGATCAAAGTTTATTTAAAAATATAAAAATGCCGTTTGTTGCAGCAAGATATCATTCACTTGAGTGCAAAAATATATCTGATGATTTAGTTGTTACATCTGAAATCGACGATAAAACTATCATGTCTTTGAAGCATAAGGATTATAATCTTTATGGCATTCAGTTTCATCCGGAATCTTTTATGAGTACAACATGCAAAAAAATATTCGAAAACTTTTTAAAATTATGAAACCAAAAATAACTATCAAAAAAACAAACGAAAAAATAAAATTATTAGAAGATAAAGTATTTTGTTTATTTGAAAGACCGCTCTATAAAGTTTTAGGCACTGATCCATATCTCATTCTTGAGTCAAAAAATAATTTAAAAAAAACATTGGATAAGTATAAAATTAACATCAAATCTAAAATACTAAAAAAATATGATTTTAAACCTGGAGCATGTATTGTTTTGGGTTATGACGGAAGTGCGCTCTTGATTTTTCCAAGTAAATATATTCTGGAAGATGCAAAAACAAAACAAAGATATGAGATGAAAATTGATATTAGAAAAAGAGCTGAAATTAAAGTAGATTCAAAAGTTAAAAAGTTTAAAGCACAAAAATGTACATCAAACTTTACAAAAACTCAGTACTGTAAAGCTGTTGATAGAGCTATTGAGTATATTAAGTCAGGACACATCTATCAGGTGAATTTGGCTCAGCAGTTTACCGGCACAACGGAAAAATCATTTTTAGAGCTTTTTAAATCATTCAAAAAATTAAGTAAAACTCAATATGTGTCTTTAATAAATATGGTAAATTATCAAATTATATCGTGCACACCGGAGCGGTTTTTAAAAAGAACGAACAATACAGTGATCACCGAACCAATAAAGGGTACAAGCCCAAGGGCAAAAGATAAAAGAAAGGATATGGATATTTTGAAAAATTTACTTTATTCGGAAAAAGAACAGAAAGAACTTGCCATGATAGTTGATCTTGCTCGCAATGATTTGAACAAAACAGCAATTCCGGGTAGTGTGAAAGTGAAAGAATTCAAAAGAGTGGATGTATATCCGAATGTGTATCATCTGGCTGCAAAAATCGAAGCAGAGGTTAATGGTTCCCAGCATAGTTTGGATATTATCGACAAGGCATTTCCACCTGCATCTGTAACAGGCTGTCCGAAATCGCGTGCACTTGAGATTATAGCTGAACTTGAAAAGATGAAACGCGGCATATACTGTGGCGCAATAGGTTGGTATGGTTTTGATGGGGATTTTGATTTAAGCATGGCAATACGAACTATTGTTACAATACCTGGTGCAAACTGCACAAAATATTATTATAGTGCAGGAAGTGGGATAGTGTTTGGTTCGGAACCGGATAAAGAATATGAGGAGACGCTGCATAAGGCGAGTCCGTTTTTGGGGGTGATATGAACCATATTTTCATTGATGGAAAAATTCAAAAAAAAGAAAATGTAAAAATCTCACCATTTATAGACGGTGTTTTGTATGGAAAAGGTTTTTTTGAAACTATAAGAGCTGATAAGGGGCATGTGTATTATTTAGATGAACATATTGCAAGATTAAAAAAATCACTGATGTGTTTTAAACTTAAACTTCCGAAATATAGTTTCAAAAGTGTGATAGAAAAACTTCTTAAAAAAAATGAACTTGAGAAAAATACAGCAAGAATAAAAATAATTTATTTAGCTGATAAGGTGCTTCTTATTACTACTGAAAAACAAAAAAGTATAAAATATCAAAAAGGGCTTATTGTGGGAGTAAAAAACAATATATATGAATCTCCATATGCACAGTTCAAATCAACGGCATATTTTTACTATAAACATTTATACGAGCAAGCGCAAAAAAATAAGTTTGATGCATATCTTTTGCAAAATAGTAAGAATGAATTAATAGAAGCTGTGCATGGAAACATTATGCTTGTGAAAAATGATGAGTATATTTTTCCGAAATATGAAGAAAATAGGCTTTTGGGAATAACGGAAAGTGTGTTAGTGAAGAAATTGAATAAAGTTAAGTATAAAAAAATAAAGTTAGAAAATATTAATGATGGGAACTTGTTTATGTTAAATTCTATGATTGGTGCAGTGCCAATTCGAAAGATTGAATCTTGTAAATTAAATGTTGATAGTATGCTTAATAACTTTTTGAATGATTTAATTTTTGCTAAATAGCCTTCCCTTGATTTTTTCGCAAAAAATTCGCTTATAATATATTCAATTAATGAGTACAATATTTACTAACAAATTAAAAACGTAGTAGTATATAGCTAAGTTTTTATTGACATGATGTATAGTTTTAAATATAATATAAAAAATATAAAAATAGGAAATAACATGACTAAATCAAAAAAATCAATATTATTAATATTAAGTTCAGTTTTTCTAATTTCTAGTTTTGCATTTGCAAGATTTGCTGATAAAACTGATTTTTCAATTGGGAAAGGGCCGGACAAGAAAACATTATATATTACAAGCAATGTAAGCGCTCCATTTCCTACAAATGATTGGTGGACCTCCATTGCTGCAGATACATATTCATCTAACTTATTTTCATATCCGTGGAATTACAAATGTAAAAATACAGGTTTAGAGATGGGTTATACAGACACTATTTTAGGTAATCAAGAAGATGGGTCTGCTACAACAGCTGCATATTCTAAACAAATTCAAATTAAAGCAAAAATATCAGGTACTTCAAATTTTATAGATTCTGCCAGCACAAAAGTTGATGGATATGGTGACTGGTCGGTTACATCATATTGGGAAGACCAATCTGATAATACAAAATCTTTCAAAGCTACAATTGGGCATGGTTTTGTTTTTACATATTTTGATTTTTCAGCTGGATTGGAACCTGTAATAATAGGTAGTAATATTAGTGTATACAATAAAAGTGGACTAAAATATGCACCTGGTGCAGGAACTCAAATTACAGCAGATTATATTTGTGTTTACAGTGAAGGAAAATATTTTGGTATATTTGCGCCGGATAATACGGTTTTTCATTATGAAAATGGCCAAACTTTAAGAATAGTTCTTGGCAGTTCAGAAAAATACCTTTCAATAGGTCTTCTTACTCAAACAACAGATTCAAGCTCCATTGCCCCTTCTAGTCTATCAAGTACGATACAAGCTGAACTTTCTTATTATTCAGATTATGCATATGCATTCATTACAGATACAAAAATTACATGGGATGTAGAATTTCAACATACTGCAGAAACAGATTTTAATTTAACTGTAGCAGCTAAAAAATCCGGACAAAATACAGCCTTAATTGCAATTTTACCGCATCAATGGAGAAATACAACTGCTGGATATGATTCAAGTAGAGGATTCGATACTATCCGTGGGCGAATGAAATTTCTTGCTGCTAATACTTTTACTACAACAAATAAATTCTATGGAATTCTGCCATTTCTTCCTGACCAAGGTACATATGACAAAGATGAATTATATGCTCTTTTGCAGCAAGACTCATTGACAACATTAACGGAAACAGAAGCGTATAAATATGGAAAACAGCTTTACAAAATAGCTAGTTTAATACCAGTTGCCTACACTCTTGATAAAGATACTTCAACAATGGTTAGTAGTTTGATATCAGAGGTGCGAAGTTCAATAGTCGATCGAGTTGATTATCAGAGTCTTGAAAGTGAGTATTTCTATTATGATGATATATGGGGTGGAGTTATTTCATATCCTCATGAGGCTGAATATGATCTTAATAATTACACTGACCATCACTTTAATTATGCATATTTTATATATGCGGCAGCAATTGCTGCATTGCATATGCCAGGACCGGAAGTAAAAAACTTTATAAGCAAAACAATCAATGAAATAGAAGAAATTATTTATGACTATGCTTGTCCTGACCGTGATAATTCTAAATATCCTTTCCTAAGGAATTTTGATCCTTATGCAGGTCATAGTTGGGCAAATGGATTTGCTTTAGGTTTGCACGGGAATGACCAAGAATCAAGTTCAGAAGCAATGCTTTCTTGGTCCGCTATATATTTATGGAGTTTAGCAATAGACAAAGCGCTTGCGTCAGGTTATACAGGTCTACCATTAGAGGATCCAATAGGTTTGAGTAGTAAGTTAAAAGAACTTGCTATTTGGGGTTATACTCAGGAATATAGTGCTCTTAAAGAGTATTATTTTGATATGAATGAGGATGTTTTTCCTTCTGAATATGATTATTCTGTAGCTGGTCAGGTTTTTGGCTCAAAGTTAAAATATAATACTTATTTCACGGATGATTCGAGTGATTCTTTATATGAACAAGCAAAAGCTGTTTATGCTATCCAGATTCTCCCAATTAACTCTAGTATGTTTTATTTGGGACAAAATTCAACTTATGCGGCAAGTTTCTTGCAAGATGCCGAAGGTAATAATAGTAACTCACCAGGTGTGTGGCATGATATGTTCTGTCAATTCGAATCGCTTTATAATCCTTCAGGAGCGCTGCAAAAATATAATGATTTTAAGGAATATACTTATAGTGGAGGCATTGTTTCTAATTTGAACAATACAAAAATTCTTGATAATAATTCTTACTCAAATATTTATCATTTTATACATAATCTAAATGGATTAGGTACGCAGAACCTTGAAGTTTATTGTTCGAATTATGCATCATATGGTTATTTTGTAAATGGAAATAAGAGAAATTTTGTTTGTTACAATCCGGATGATGAAGCTAGAAATTTTGCTTTTTATAGAATATCAGATGGCTATACATTGGGATATGTTACAGTTGAGCCATTTGCATTGAAAGTAGTACAAAATCTTTCTGGTGGAGATACAACTCCTCCGGGTGCTGTTAGTAGTGTTATTGATGGAAACACAGCAGAAGATCAAAGCTATACAAATAGTAATTCATTAATTTATGCAAATTGGGCTCAAACATCAGATTCTGATTCGGGTTTATATTCGTATTGGTATTCACTTGGCACCTCTGCAGGTGCAGCGGATGTGGTTACATGGCAAGCTGTTGGACTAACAAATTCAGCTAGTATCAATGCCTCTATGACTACAGCTACAACATATTATGTCAATGTGAGAGCTGAAAACTGGACTGGAGTTTATTCAGGTGTTTCTTCGTCAAATGGAATATATGTTGATACAATAACACCGAGTGTTTCGAATTTAGCATCTTCATCGCATCCGAATTCCAGCACATGGTATAACACTAACAGTGTAAATATTTCTTTTAATGCACAAGATGCGCATAGCGGTGTTAAACAATATTATTATTTAGTGGATTCAGTAGCTAGCCGTTCTGCAGTTTATATAAAAACCAATGGAGTTCTCGCAACTTCAACAAACTTTTTAGTTAATAATGTTTTGAATGGAAATGTATATATACATGTTATTTCAGAAGACAATGCTGGGAATCTATCAGCACCTATTGTCAAGAACTTCAAAATTGACATAACACAAGCTGATATATCACAAATGTTGATAAATGATGGTGCTGCCGGTGATATTGACGGAACAATTTCGCAAACTGAACTATACGCAAATTGGTCAGGTGCAGTTGATAGTGAATCAGGAATTAATCTATATGAATATGGTGTGAGCAGCTCACCAACTAATGAGCAATTTATTGTTACCGGCAGTACTACTGAAACTAACATAAAAATAGATTCTTTATCATTAACAGAAGGTCAGTGGTATTATTTCTATGTGCGAGTACTCAATAATACAGGCATAAAGTCCGCATACAAAGTTTCAGATGGACAAATATATGATCCTAATACACCTAGAGCAGAGATTGAGCTTGTAAATGGAACTAATGTAAAATCCGGGGAGTTTCAAGTAAAAGTACATATGAAAGATGTGTACGGTATCCCAAATGCTCCAAGCCTAAAATATGTAATAGAAGGTAGTTCGGAAATAGCAGTGTCATTAATGGGAAGTGGTAATGAATGGACAGGAACATCATTTATAAACTCAAATACTCCAAATGGAAAGGCGGTTTTTGTTTTGAGTGCTGCAAGTTATGCTGGTCTTGTGGGAACTCAAGTGAGTTCGGGTAAAACATTCACAATTGATACAAGTTTAGATGCAGATGCAGGTGGAATTGTTTCCAACGATGATGGTACAAAAATTGAGGCATTGCCAAATACTTTTATTGAAAAAGTAAAAATTATTATTACTCCATTAAAAAGAACAGATAATATCATAGGATCAGCTAACGATCTTTTTGTTGATCTGCGTGTGCAAGAATTTTTGGGACTACACTCAATTTATAGAGAATTTGATGCTAGAAGAACAATTGATGATTCATTGGTAGATTCATTTAATAAAAACGTAACGATTATTATTCCTTATCCGGATGTTGATCAGGATGGAATTGTTGATAATACTGATATAGAAGAAACTAAACTAAAAGTTTTTTATCTAAATTTAGGAAAAGGGGAATGGGAATTTGTTAGGAATTCAATTGTTAATGAGTATGCAAATACATGTTCTGCTAATGTTCCACATTTTTCAGTTTATGGTATTATGCCAATGTTTAAAGCATCCAGTAAGAGTTTAAGTGAAGTTATTGCATATCCAAATCCATGTTATTTTGGAAAGCAACAAAGTATGGTGATTGATAATATACCGTCAACTACCGAGCAGGTAGAATTGTTTATATACAATGTAGCTGGTGAATTGATTCGTAAGTTTGATGAAACAGATGGTATACAAGTTTTTGGCGGATCGAAACGTGTTAAATGGGATGGACGAGACGATGATGGGAATAAAGTTGCAAGTGGTGTTTATATATACCTTGTTAAAACAGATTCGGATACAAAAACTGAGAAGGTAGGTATATTATGGTAAGAATAGTGAAAAAAATTAATTTAATTATTTTTCTAGTTTTAATAGGGATTTTGCTTAAATCAGTTGTATTTGCAAAGGGAAACACATCTGCCTCATTTTTAAAGGTAGGAATAAGTCCAAGAATAATCAGTATGGGTGGACTCAAAACAGTCATTATTGATGATGTTAGCGCTATTGAAGGTAATCCTGCATGTTTAACGCAGTCAATGTCAAAACAATTATCATTTGCGCACAACGAATGGATAGAAGGGATCAAGGGTGAATATTTAGCATTTATTAATCCAACGACATTTCATAGTGCATGGGGTTTAAACCTTTATTATTCGGACTTGGGAACAATGATTAAACGTGATGAAAATGGTGATGTAACTGGTAGTTTTACAGCTCAGAATGCACTTGCAAGTATTGGTTATAGTCGTTTGGTCAGTGAGAATTTTTCAATAGGTCTAAAAGTTAAAGGTATATATGAAAGTTTGGATGAGAACAATGATATTGGATATGCAGCTGATATTGGATTACTCATTAGCCATAAACAGATTAGAATTGGTGCATATGTAGAAAATCTTGGAAAAGGGATAAAGCTTTATAAAGAAGAATTTCCTCTTCCTACTAGAGTTAATGTAGGTGTTCTGTTTAACACTAGGGAGGATATTTCTTTTGGTGTTGATGTTATTAATGATTTTTCGGATGAAGAGGTTTCGATTAATACTGGCGCAGAATATGTGTTAGCTGGAAAACTTGCTATTCGAGGTGGTTATCAGTTTAATAGGGCAGAAAATACAGGTTTAGGTTTTACAGCAGGTATGGGTTTAAATATAGGGCTAGTTACATTGGATTATGCATATATTCCTTTTGGTGATTTAGGTAATACACATAGAGCTGCGATAAAATTTAAGTTCGATTGATAGCAATCCTTCCAATAAACAATAAGCTTTCATTATTAATTATTAGGTAATTTTTATGGATAAACATACTAAAATATATAAGTTTTTATTGATCTGGATGCCATTTTTATTATGGTGTTTTTTTATATTTTATTTATCAAATATCCCAAATCTTTCCACAGGTCTTAGCAATTGGGATTTGATATTGAGAAAACTTGCGCATATTACAGAATTTGGGATTTTATATATTTTAACATTACGTGTTATTATTCATCAGAAGTTATTTTATCAATTGAAAATTAGTAAAAAAAATCTGGCAATACTATTTTGCATTTTATATGCTATTTCTGATGAGTTTCATCAAGGTTTTGTATCGATGCGGATCGCATCATGTGTTGATGTGTTGATTGATGCTGCGGGCATTTTTATTGCAGTCATCATTTGTAATCAATTTAAAAAATACATTCCAGATATATGTGAAATGTAGGTAAAAAATGGATAATTTTTGGCATACCAAACGAAAAATATTTTGGACTGTTTCTTTAGTCTTAAAGCTGCTTATATACTCTTCTCCGGCTATAGCAGTATTTGTTGTAAATCTTCCTACAAAATTCGATGTTGTAATTCAATCCACAAAGGCTGCATTTTATCATCATGATTTTATTAAATTTGAAGCTCAGGTTGAAAATGAAGATGTATTATCACAGATGAAAGAGCACGATTGTTATGTTGTTATAGAGGAGAATAGAAAGGATGATATGCAGGCTAGTATAGTTGCAGGTGTGGGAGATAAAACATTTATTAAGATGAAATTAAATAATAAAACTCAAAAACTTGAGGGACGTTTTCCATGTCCATGGAATTTGAAAGAAGGAAAATATAAACCTTCATTATGGATTGCTCCAAATGAAAATGGTTTTTTGGACTTGAAAGTTAAAAGTAAAAAATTTGCGGTAGTTCGTAGAAAACCTGAAAAGGGAAAAAATGAACAGTTAAAAATTATTACATTTGAAAATTTACGACCATTTTTAGGATTGTCTGTACCGGATATGTCAGGAAGCGCTGAACGTAGGGATTATCTTCATTTGATTGATTGGGCTAAAGAGCTAGGCGCAAATACTTTTTGGCATTTAGCATCTAGTACGGACTATAGCCTTAGGAAAGTCGATGAGGATTTTCCATGGGTGAAATATAATTTGCCGATGATAGAACTTCTGGGGAAAGCGAGCCATAAACAAAATCTGAAATTTGGTTCATGGGTTATTGCATATTTAACAAATGGAAAAGAAGAATTAGCACCTAAACGGTACAAGTATGCTTGGGAGTATAACTCTGAAGAAGATGTTATGTTTAAAACAAGAGCAATTTCAATTGGTGATGAGAATAGAATTAAAGATATTATTGCAATACTCAAAAAGCTTGATCAAATCAAAGAGATTGATTATTTGGGATTGGATTATATACGAAATGCCTTAGGTGGATATGAGTTGGTTGATGAATTTGTAGAGGAAATGGATATCCGAACATTACCGGATGATTGGAAAGTATTGTCATTTGATGAGAGAATGAAGTGGCTTGCACGTGAAAAGATAAAACGTGAAGATATGAATTTGATCTATCAGTGGTATTGGTTTAGGGCGCATAAAGTTGCAAAAATAGTTGAATGTGTGAAGAAAGAGATTTCGAAACCTCTTTGGGTGTTTACGCTTACTTGGGAAAAAGGTTGGCAGCATGGGCAAGATCCTGTGATGATGAATGATGCAGGTGCAGATATTGATGCGTTGATGTTGTATGAGGCTAACAATAGTCAATTCAATAGTCTTATGAGTTCATGGAATCGTTATATAAAGAAAGGCGATGTTAATATTGTTTGTGGTAATGTTATTGATTGGGTGTTGCATCAAAAAACAACCAATCCTGCAGGTCCTGAAGAGTTTTTCAATAGATATAAAGTTTCTTTGAATAATATATATAATAACACAAAAGCTAATGGTTTATTTATTCATGATTTGGGTAGGCTTCTTTGGGGTCGTAGAGGACCGTATAAGCGTTCTGAGTGGTTTTTTGTATGCGCGGCAGTATTTACTCTTTTAGATACCATTAATAAAGTAAATCATATTGATTTGGATATTGATTGTGAGGAAGAAATTGAAATGGGTAAAAGTTTTGATGTGAATTTTAATTATAAAATAAATGGGGTACACAATATATCAGATATAAAAATTAAACCGGTTGTATTTCCAAATGATTATGTTTCAATCAATAAAAAGAATAATTCTCGAAATACTTATTCAGTAAAATTTTCACAGCCTTATGATCCAGAAAAGAGTGATTTATATTCTGAAAGAGGGCATAGAGTAATGCTGGGTGTAAAAGTTACATATACTCTTAAGGGCGAAGAAAAAAATGATTTTCATATAAAATATATTAATGTATCTGGAGGTAACTCCTCAGATGGAATATATAAAATAATTCAATCTCAAATTGGAACTAATTTAGTTGTGAAATAAAGGGAAAGTGCAATATGAAACAAGTCTTAATTCTTGTTGTGTTTCTCATAATCTCGCTATTCTCAAACTTCTTACTATCTAATGAAGTTGATCATGATAAAATCTCAAAAGCTCGTTATTACGAACGAATCGATAAAGATACAGTTCAGTGTGTATTATGTCCATTTAAATGCATTCTAGGTCCGGGTGATTTGGGATGGTGCAAGGCTCGCAAGAATATTGATGGGGAGCTATACTCACTTTCGTATGGGAATTTATGCGCTGTACATGTTGATCCAATCGAGAAAAAGCCATTTTTCCATTATCTACCAGGTACAACTTCTTTTTCAATAGCTTCGGGTGGTTGTAATCTGCGATGTAAGTTTTGTCAGAATTGGCAGATTTCACAGGTTGGACCGTTTGATGTGATCAGCACAAAATATACGCCAAACCAGGTTGCTACTCTTGCAAAGAAAATGGGATGCGCAAGTGTTGCATATACTTATTCTGAACCTACAAACTTTTATGAGTTCATGTACGATACTTCCATTGAAGTAGACAAAATAGGATTAAAGAATGTGTATCATTCAAATGGTTACATAAACCAAGAACCACTTTTAGAATTGTGCAAATATTTAGATGCTGCAAATATAGATCTAAAAGGTTTTACTGAGGAATATTATCAAAAAATTAGTGAAGCGAGTTTAGCGCCTGTTCTTGAAACTCTTAAGACTTTAGTGAAACAAGGTGTATGGCTCGAGATAACAACATTGGTTGTGCCAGGTCTTAATGATGATTTGGGAACTATGGATAAAATGTTCAAATGGATAAAAGAAAATTTAGGACAGAATGTTCCCATACACCTTTCACGCTTCTATCCAACATACAAACTAAAAAACGCACCGCCAACTTCACTTAAATCACTACAGGATATTCGAAAGATTGCACTTAAAAATGGACTAAACTATGTTTACATAGGAAATATGCCTGGGATTGAAGAGGAAGATACATTTTGTCCAAACTGCAAAAATAAGATTATTGACAGACGTGGATATGTTATCCTACAAAAATCTATCGATGATAATGGCAAGTGCCTTTTTTGTTCATATGACATCAAAGGTATTTGGAAACTCAACTGAAACGCAATAATCAAAATATAGTATGGTACAATCAATAATTAAATATTTGTATAGGAATTTGAAAAAACATAAGAGTAATATTTGTTTAAGTGACGCAGGAACGACTGAAATTCCTCGTATGAAATAGTTTGTGTTAGTCACGTCAAGTGTTAACTTGAATCCTCCAAATAAAATTAATACAAAAAATTAGTTTTTAATGTTAAAGATGTTTCTACAATTCATAAAATAATTTATAATCTTTTCAAAGGAAAATGTGTTAATCAAATTAAATTTTACTCACATTTTGTTAAAGGTTGTTTAAGTAGGTTTCCGATATGTCAAAAAATATTATCTTAGAACTTGCCAAAGAAATATTTACTTCTGACCAGATGAACAAACTGAATGAAGCAATAGCATTCGTTGAAAAAGCGCACAAAGGACAAAAACGTTCGTCAGGTCAGCCATATGTTGACCACTGTTTTGCAGTTGCTGAAATCCTAGTATACTTTCAAATGGACTATGCAACTATCCTAGCTGGTCTTTTGCATGATACCCTCGAGGATACTCAGGTTAAGGCAAAAGAAATCGAGAAGGCATTTGGAAAAGAAGTGCTCAGTCTCATTTTGGGTGTTACCAAACTGCGAGATGTGCCAAATGTGTCGCATGATGAAACTCAGATCGAGTACAGCAGAAGATTAATCTTAGCCATTGCACAAGATATTCGTATCCTGATTTTAAAGTTGGCAGATAGGCTGCATAATATGCGCACATTAGATTACCTTTCTGAAGAAAAACGCATACGCATTGCAACTGAAACTTTGGAATTATATGCTCCACTTGCGCACCGACTCGGTATTGCAAAAATAAAGTGGGAACTTGAAGATTTGTGTTTTAAATATCTTTATCCAAAAGAATATAAAGAGTTTTCTCAAAAGATAACCGGCTCTGTAATTGAGAGAGAAAAAAAATTAATTAGAGTTAGAAATCAGTTGCTGAAACTAATTGTTCCGTACAAAATTCCCATACGTATTCTATTTAGATCAAAAAATTTCTATAGCATTCACAAAAAAATGATGCGGCAAAATTTACAGTTTGAACAAATACAGGACAAAGAAGCTGTGAGGATAATAACTGATAATACCAAAAACTGTTACTTAATTTTGGGTGTGATTCATGAGAAACTAAAGCCAATAAACGATACTTTTACTGATTATATAAATGTTCCAAAGGCAAATTTGTATCAATCACTTCATACAACTGTTGTTGCAAAAGGTGGGCTTATGGTAGAGGTGCAGATTCGTACGGAAAACATGCATAGAATTGCAGATTATGGTATTGCAGCGCATTGGCTATATAAAGAAGGTGCAAAGTTTGATAGCATAAAAAAGTATGGTGAAAAAATTGTTAATGATTTGGTGCAATCGCATGAAAAGCTAACAGGGCAGGAGTTTTATAAACATTTAAGAGAAGCACTCTTATACGATGAGATATATGCAGTTACGCCAAAGGGTGAAATTAAGCATCTGCCAAAAGGTGCATCATGTATTGATTTTGCGTTTGCAGTACATTCGGATGTTGGTATACATTGTTATATTTGTAAGGTAAATGAGAAGGTTGTTTCTTTGTCGCACGAATTAAAAAATGGAGATCATGTTGAGGTGATTGTGTCAAAGAATGCACATCCATCTGAAGAGTGGCTTAAAATTACAAAAACTTCCAATGCAAAAAATAAAATAAGACATTATCTTAAGCATGGAAGTTAATTGTTACGCTTTTGTAATTTTGCCGGCTTTTATACAAGAAGTGCAAACATATTCTTTTGACTTCTTACCTTCTTGAATGATATTGAGTTTTTGAAGATTTGGCTTAAACTTTCTTTTGATGGCTCTATGTGAATGGGTGATAGAATTACCAGACACTGTCTTTTTGCCGCATGTTACGCATTTGAAACCCATTGTTTTCCTCCTGAATAAAATAATCAATTATTAAATCAATTTTTTTGCCTTTTATCAAGAAAAAAAATATAATAAACACAATAAATTCAACGATATTCTTTAGGTGGTGTATGCAAAGCATGATAAAAAAAATTAAAATTGATAATATTGAGCTTGATAATAATTTGCTGCTTGCGCCTCTTGCAGGCATTACTATCAAGCCATTTAGAAAGTGTATAAAACAGTTTGGTGCAGGGCTTGTTTATACTGAAATGATCTCAATCCACGGGCTTGTGTATGATAATGCAAAAACTAAACATATGCTTGATATGGATGATGATGAGCGACCTGTATGTGTACAGCTTTTTGGCAATGATCCTGATAAATTTCGTGATGCTGCAAAGATTGTTGAAGATATGGGGGCAGATTTGATCGATATAAACATGGGGTGTCCATCAGCAAAAATCGTTAATGGCGGTAGTGGATCTGCACTTTTGAAAGATACCAAAAAGGTGCGTGAGATTTTGTATAAAGTTGTTGGTAGTGTGAAGATTCCTGTAATTGTAAAGATTCGATCGGGTTGGGATGAGTCGTCGATAAATGCATTGGAAGTTGGAAAGATTGCTGAAGACGAAGGTATTAAAATGATTGCGATACATGGTCGAACAAAATCACAGAAATTTGGGCCAAATTTTGATTGGTCAATTATCAAAAAGTTGAAAGATATTTTGAAAATTCCTGTAATTGGCAATGGGAATGTGTTTACAGTTTATGATGCAAAGCAGATGTTTGCAGAAACCGGATGTGACGGGATTATGATCGGGAGAGGAGCTTATTACAATCCATGGCTATTTAAACAGATTCTGGAATTTTATGAAACCGGTGAATATACAGACGTTCTTTTAGACGAAAAGATTGATTTCATTATTGAGTTTATTAATAATTTGGCAGCTTACAGAGGTGAAAAGGGAATTGTAGAGGCACGAAAGTTTATAGGATGGTTCACAAAAAATATGCGATTTTCACATGAACTCAGGAAACAATGTTTTCAATTGAGTGCAGCAGAAGATGTTATTCAGGTTTTAAGGAAATATAAGGATAAAAGTGAAGAATAACCTCTTGACAATAAATAGATTTTCTATAAGTATAAGCTTAAATTAACAAATATTTAAAGGAAGTGAATATGAGATCACATATAACTAAACTTTTAATGGGAATAGCAGTTTTGTTGGCAATTACTTTTTCAATGCGTTTTTTATATGAAGAAGAATCTTGGACAATATACTCAAAAATTCCAGTTTCAAAAATAATTAAATTTGAAATTCACAGACCAAATGTAGAACCATACGTGTTTAACAAAATCGATGATAAATGGGTGTTTGAATCCGCAGAAATATATAAAGAAATACTGCCTAAAAATTTTAAGATTGACCATGCTAAAATAAATAAAAGTATTCAAAATCTTGTGGCAATGTTTATTGGAAAGATTGTTACAACAAAAGCTGACAAACAAAAAGACTATCATGTTGACAATAAAAATGGGACAAGGATTAGGTTAACTTGTTCGGATGGAAAGGTTTGTTTGGATATAATTATTGGTAAAAAGAAACGAAGAGCAAAAGCTAGTTATCTTCGTGAATATGATTCAAACATAATTTATCTTGCAAAGGATATTTATCGGACCGACTTTGATCAAAATATTGGATTTTGGCAAGATTTGGAAGATAAGTATGAAAGGTTTTTAAATGAATAACTTTAAGAAATTGATTTTAATTACACTAACAATAATATTTTTCACACAATTAGCCATATCTGCAGTATTAAGGCAAAAAATTGATGTGCAAGGTAAAGGCTATAAAGAACGTGCAAGTATGTTTCTTATTAATGGGATGGGATATTTAAACATTCGTGATGTTGCGAAATTTTATGATGGTGAGCTCGAATGGATGAAGATTAATCGTAATCCACTTTTGAAATTTAAAAAAGGTTATGCACAGTTCAAACTTTATGATGATGTTGTTATGATCAATGATGAAAAAAGGACACTTAGAAAAGCGCCAACTGTTTTGGACGATAAATTTCTTGTACCTCTTGAAGTTTTGTTAACAAGGGCATTTTCCGAAGCCAGTGGTTACAAATCAAAATGGCATTATGATGATAAAATTTTGAGACTATCGCGATATACATATACGAACAAGGAACTGAAGAAATTTGTAGATTCAAAGGACGTTTTACTAACTCATAAAAAAGATGATCACCCTGCAAAAATTATTCCACCTGCGGCACAAAAAGAAACAACAACTGTAAATATTAGACAATATTTGTCGAGTCAAAAAAAAGTTATTGTTGTGGATCCCGGGCATGGAGGAAAGGATCCGGGCGCTGTTAGTAAGCGTGGTACAAAGGAAAAAAATGTGAATCTTTCAATATCCAAAAAGGTTGCAAATATATTGAAACGAAAATACATGAGAGAAGTTATTCTGACTCGGGATAGGGATGAATTTATTGCATTAAGTGATAGAGTGGAAATTGCAAATAATAATAATGCAAATCTTTTTGTAAGTATTCATGCAAATTCAACCGTAAGAAATGATCGTCGAGGATTTGAGATATACTTTCTATCTGAAAAAGGCTCTGATGAAGAAGCTGAACGTGTTGCACAGCTCGAGAATGCAGCTCTTAAATATGAAGACGAGATTCGCTATGACGTGAATAGCATTCTGTGGTCAATGGCGCTAAATGAGTTTATGAACGAATCAAGTGAATTGTGTTATTTCGTATCGCGGTCAGTTGATAAAAATATTCGCATACAAAATCATGGTGTTAAGCAGGCTGCATTTCACGTTTTAAAGGGTGCAAAAATGCCGGCAGTTTTGGTTGAAACAGGGTATTTGAGTAATATATTAGACGATAAACTTTTAACTAATAAGA
Source organism: bacterium (assembly GCA_042566505.1). Lineage (GTDB taxonomy): Bacteria > RUG730 > RUG730 > JBDRED01 > JBHPKP01 > JBHPKP01. The sequence continues at coordinate 20,486 of JBHPKP010000014.1, forward strand.
AGTATCAAGATAAATTGGCACAAACAATTGCTGAAGGTGTAGTAAATTTTGAAAAGCATAGTGTGAATAGAGAAACTGCGAATAGCAAATGAGGAAGCGTTTATGAATAATCCGATTGGAATTTTTGATTCCGGACTTGGCGGCCTGACTGTGATGAGAGAAATTGCAAAGGTTATGCCAAATGAAAATATCGTATATTTTGGTGATACTGCACGAGTACCGTATGGTCCAAAGTCCAAGGAAACTATCATTAGATTTTCGATTGAGATTGCGAATTTTTTAATGAAACAGAAGATTAAGATGCTGATCGTGGCATGTAATACTGCCTCGTCATATGCAATAAAAGAATTACGCAAACAGATAGATATACCTGTTGTAGGTGTGATTGAGCCGGGTGCAATTGCTGCTCACAAAAAGTCCGAAATTCGTCGAGTGGGAGTGATTGGAACTGAGGGGACAATAGGCAGCAAGGCATATGATTTTGTACTGAAAAAAATAGACAGCAGGTTGAAGATTTATTCGCAGGCATGTCCTTTGTTTGTCCCGCTTGCAGAACACGGGTGGACAAATAATCACGTGGCAAAGCTTGTATCTGAAACTTATCTTAAATCACTTCAGCAAAAAAATATCGATACTTTAATTCTTGGTTGTACTCATTACCCGCTTTTGAAATCTGTTATTCGAAAAACTATTGATACTAATATAAAAATAGTTGATTCTGCTATAGAAACCGCAAAACTAACAAGAAATATTTTGGCTGAAAATAATTTGATTAGTAAGTCCAAAATAGCTTCAAAATATAAATTTTTTGTTAGTGATGATCCGCAAAAATTTTCAAAATTAGGTTCGAAATTCTTAAAAAAACAAATCTTACAAACAAATAAAATTTTGTTTGATTAGCTCAGTTAATATTACTACTACATTTTACATTCAAAATTAGTTGTTAGGGGGGGGGATGTCAAAATTAGTCAATCTTTTGTTAGTTCTTATATTTTCTTTTCAGTCTTCTTACGGGGTAGTACTCTCCAATAAAATTAAGATCATCTCTTATAAAACTTCACAATCTGTTCAAGATGGACTCGACTTGGTAAGTATATTTCATGATAAACAAGATATAAGTCAATTTGTACAAAGAGAAAATATATTAGATGAGAAAAAAGGAAACCAAGAGTCTTATTCAAATTCACCAAAACGACAAAAAATACAAGATAAACCTAAACAAAACAAAAGAAAAAGAAAAAGAAAAAGAAAAGATAGCTCTCTTGGTGAGATAAGTCTAAAAGATTTGGATATTTTTCGAGATATAGGTTTTAACGCTAATATGATTTTGCGAGAAAGCTTTCCAAAAGAATATAAAAAAATGATACAAACCTATTATAATTTTTGTTTTAAAGAATGCTATTTTAATAATATTCTGTGGGAAGATTTACCGGAACCACAGAAATCTATATTTTATTCTATGGGTGTAAACTCTATACTTGAAAAAGTAATTGAGTATAAAAACCATCAAAATAAAGAGACAATAAAATTTAATCGGCAAAAACTGCTTGATTTACTATATATAAATAGAGAATCTGAGCACAATTTAATGGGTATACTGAATATATTGGACGATTCCTGGACTGAAAATTTTATAAGCGATAGTAAACAATTCGAAAAACTGCTTGATTTACTATATAGCAATAGAGAAAGTGGAGAAAGTTTAACTGATATACTGTATATATTGAATATTTGCATTCATACAAATTGTATAGCCAATAGTCAGCAATTCGAAAAACTGCTTGATTTACTATATATAAATATATATATAAATAGAGAATCTGAGAAAAATTCACATGCCTTGTTTGATGTATTAACGACTTGCGTGGATAATGAGCTTATAGTTAATTCAACGCAATTCGAAAAACTGCTTGATTTACTATATAGCAATAGACAAAGTGGGAAAAGTTTAAATTATATACTGCATATATTGAATAATAGTCAGCAATTCGAAAAACTGCTTGATTTACTATATATAAATAAAGAATCTGAGGCCAATTTAATAGCTATAGTGGAGATATTGGACAATTCCTGGACTGAAAATTTGATAAGCGATAGTAAACAATTCGAAAAACTGCTTGATTTACTATATATAAATAGAGAATCTGAGAAAATTTCACATTACTTGTTTTCTCTATTAACGACTTGCATAGATCACGAGCTTATAGTTAATTCAACGCAATTCGAAAAACTGCTTGATTTACTATATATAAATAGAGACTCTGAGGACAATTTAAGTGCTATGCTGGATATGTTGCACAATTCCCTGACTAAAAATTTGATAAGCAATAGTAAACAATTCGAAAAACTGCTTGATTTACTATATATAAATAGAGACTCTGAGGACAATTTAAGTGCTATGCTGGATATGTTGCACAATTCCCTGACTAAAAATTTGATAAGCAATAGTAAACAATTCGAAAAACTGCTTGATATACTCCAAGAGATGCATAAGACATATAAAGACAATTTCGTCGAACTATCTCGTAGAATTAATTTGATGTTTAATATAATAAGGGATAGTTTAATAACTGATATTAATAAACTTGTTTTATTGAATACATTGAGTATTATAGAGCGAAACAAATTAAGGATATACCTAGATTGTTCAATCAATAAATTGAAAGTAATAGAAATATTGAAAACAGGAAAAGTTCAAGGATTATCTCATCTAAAAACAGAATGTATTCACGGTATTTCTCTGGAAACCTTGGCTAGTATATTTTTATTACATGATTATCCAAGAGAGCAAATTATAAAAAATTATGAAAAAATAATAAAAGGCTTAGATATTTTTGAGCAAAAAGGACTTGAAAATTTACAATTGATAAGTACAGATTATAAACTATTGAATTTTCGCAATTTAAGCATAGGATGTTTAACAACTGAAGAGATGAAATATTTCATTAAACAGTTTTTCTATTACAATGACCGAATTAGAAAAACCGGAAATGTTACAGACTCTATAAAAAAAGAGACAAGTTCCGAGATACTGTGCAATGCGTTAAAAGATATTCCGGATTCAGAGCTGTATATTAGTATCAATGGCAAGCTATTTAGTTATGTGGATGAAATAATAAAAACAATAAAAGAATTCAAAATATTTCGATTTGATGTTCTTGTAAAAAAGATAGGATTTTGTACTGATGATTTGTTCATGCTTGACTTACGATTTAAAATATTATCTTTGCTGGAGTATAACAGGCCAGTACTAGTTGGTTTGAGTGGTGATTTTGTAGAATGGCTTAAATTTATATGGATGGGACTGAGAGCTTATGAACATATTGCGAATGAGTTGTTGCTCCAAACAGGAGAGGTAATATATTTAAATGATAATAGGATACGATGTATAGTGCATTTAAAAGAATTACTTGTGAAAATGATTCTTCTTACTGCGACAAATGAGGACATTGCTATTCTAAGAAAAAATGAATCGCGTACAGGGTTTTTTCAGAAATTACATAATATTTTAGAAGGTGGTTGTATGGCAATGTTTGGTGCGGATGTCGGGAGATTGGTGAATGAATACACAAGCCAAAAATATCAAAAAGCATACAAACATGTAGAGGATCATCAACCTGTAATATATCCAAATGGATGGCAAATACCAGCATTTTCAATTAAAGTACAGTCTCACGTATTGCAGAAATTTTATAAGACTATATCAAACCTATTTAGTATGACCCAAAATCCTAAGATAGACCTTGGAGCAAGGGTAGTTCTTACTCCAGAATATGTAGTAAATATTGAACAAGATAAAGTTACCTTACAAGATTTACCAAAAGATATAGATGAACAAATAAAAGCGTTATTGAAATTTAGACAGGAAAATTTTGATAAACATCCGGGTTTTGAAACAATAGATATATCGATAATGCAAGCCAGTGCTAACAATAGTTTTAGAGTACGTGCTTTGGGCGCTTTAGTGGAGAATATAGTATTATTCAAAACTTTTTTAAGGATAAACTATTCAGCTTGTATAGATAGTATTAGAGATATAACAGAGATAAGAGCTTTTCTTAGTCGACACTTAAAGGAAATGTTAGGTTATGAAAAATTGCGCGCCATTTTCGATAATCAAAAAGTTACATATGAGAATATGTCCATAGAAATGCACACATTGTTATGTATATAAGCAATAGAGTAGTATTCACCTAGTTTATCGGACAATTTAAAAGTACTTCTCAAAGATCAGTTCAAAATTATTCACTAAAATAAATAAAATTAGCAGTATATTCGAAAAAAACTCTTCAAAAAATCATTTTATTCATAAAAAATTCATAAAAAGGTCACGAAAATATCGCTGGTATAGTACCCTAAATATGCTTTATTTTAGTATAAATATCAAAAAAATAAAGGATATTTAATATGATTATCTTATTAATAAAAAAGCATATAATGCTTACGTTTCTTCTCGTATTATTATGCGAGACATTTCTATTCTCGTCGGATGCAGGCAAGTACTGCTGTGCATTTTTAAAGATTAATACGAATGCACAGCGTGAGGCAATGGGTAATTCAAACATCGCTCTAACGGGCGATGTTTTTTCATTGGTAGATAATCCGGCAGGGCTTGCGAAGATTGAGAAGTTTGAAGCAGGATTTACATACAACCAATGGTTCGAAGATATCTCACATAGTTTTGCAGGCGCAGCGCATTCCGGAAAATTTGGGACACTGGGACTGGGCGCAATCTATTTGAGTATAGATGAGTTCGATAGTTATGATGCATCTGATGTGAGGCAGGGGACAGTTGGGGCAAATGATACGGCAATAATTTTAGGATATGCAAAAGGCATAGGACCTGTGCGATTAGGAGCAACCGGGAAATACATAAAAGAAGTATTGGATGATGTGGAAGGGACAGGGTTAGCAGTTGATGTTGGAGTGCAGATTTCAATCTTATCGAAATTTATGATCGGTGCAGGCATATATAACGTGGGAACAGATGTAAAATTTGAAGATGAAGACGAGAGACTTCCGCTTACCAAAAAAGTAGGACTAGCCTACCAACATAGATTACTTACCAGACCACTAATACTAACTGTAGAAACGCAAAATATAGATGAAAATTACGATACGGGTGTAGGTTGTGAATACAAAATATTGAGTCTTTTAAAGTTAAGGGCAGGTTATGTATTTGACGAAGAACTGGAAGGCACGGGACTAAGAGCAGGAGCAGGCTTTAGTTTTATGGATGTAACAGTAGATTATAGTTTCAGTGATAAAGGGATACTTGATTATACGCATATGTTTAGTGTAAAAGTGAAAATTTAATGGAGGCAGTAATGATGAGGAAAAAGATTTTAAGCGGGATCGTAGTATTGTCAATAATAGGAATAAGCTTTGGGGTAATGAAATCAACCTT
>JBHPKP010000015.1:0-22499 GCA_042566505.1 bacterium
AGATTGTTGTATCCCGTATTGCAACTTGGTATTACTATACTTAATAAATTAAAAGTCTGTTAGGTTTAATTGATTTTCTTTTAGGAACAAGATTTAAAACAACACAAAATACACATAGCAATAGAATTATATAATTCTATTGCTATTGATAATTTATGCTGTGAAAAATTCTTTTTCAGAAAAGAAGTCTTAGTTCTTTTTTCCAACTAACTCATCGATCGATACATGTAATGCACCTGCAATTTTTGCAACAGTATGGATGGTAGGACTTTGTGCAGCACCTTGTTCAATTTTTGTCACTGCATTGTAAGAAATTTTAGCTTTTTCAGCTAATTTTTGTTGACTCATGTTGTTTTTTTTTCTGTACTTTCTGATTTGATCTTTTAACATTTGAAAAACTCCTTTCGGGCAATTATGATTTTACCCATTTTCAAATTTTATTTAGGAAATTGGAACCAAGTTTTTATATTTTAGCAAAAATCATGGAATTTTGTATTATTTATTTTTTATTTTTTCAAATAAATGGTTCCAAAACTCTATCAAAAACTCCCTGCACATATGAAATAGCAAGTCCATAATTTGTGACAGGAATATTTTTCACCTTTGCTTTTTCAATCCTTGAAAGCATATACTTCCTATTTATCATGCAGCCGCCGCAATGTATTATGAGTGAATAGTCCTCTAAATTTTCCGGATAATCAAGACCTGCATATGTTTCAAAATCTATTTTTTTACCTTTATATTCTTTCAACCACCTAGGAAGTTTCACACGTCCAATATCATCTTCTACTGCATGATGTGTGCAAGTTTCTGCTACCAATATTTTATCTCCATCTTGCAAAGTATCAATAGCTTTTGCACCCTTTACCATTTCCAAAATATCTGCCTTATATCTTGAAAAAAGAATAGAGAATGTAGTGCATTTTACATTTGGTGGTGTTTCTTTCACCATTTTCAGAACAACTTGCGAATCACATACAACTATATCCGGTGGATTTTTTAGATTGCTCAGAACACTCAAATACTCACTCTCTTTGACTACTATGCAAACTGCATCATTATCCAAAACATCTCTCAAAACTTGCACTTGCGGCAATATTATACGCCCCTTTGGCGCTTCTAGATCAATCGGCACAATTAAAACCGCTGTCCCACCCTTTGGCACAAGATCACTCATAAGCAGCGGCGGATTTATAAAATCATCCGGGCAAATTTTGATAATCATTTCTTTAAAGGCACAAACATATTGATTCCTTTTTGTTATATCCAAACTTTCAGCAAGAATAAATGATTCCGTATATGCTTTTATAGTATTTATAAAATCTTCAGATAGTTTTTCTTTATCTGCCTTATTAACAACTATACACAATGGAATGTTTTTCTCTTTTGCATCAGCAGCTATTTTCTCTTCGAATTCCGTCCAAACATTCGGCTCGACGACAACTACAACAATATCCGATCTATCAAAAACCTTTACTGTCTTCTTTATTCGTAATGGTGCCAAATCGGACTCATCATCCAAACCACCTGTATCGAGAAACACTACAGGTCCTATCGGCAAAAGCTCCATAGGTTTTTCTACAACATCAGTGGTTGTACCGCCAACCGGTGAAGTTATTGCAACATCTTGTCCGGTTATTAAGTTTAAAAAACTTGATTTACCGACATTTGTTCTCCCGACAATGCCAATATGTAATCTCATAGATTTTGGTGTTTTTTGCATAAATTTTTCCCATATTTTTAAAAATATAAATCTCTTTTTCCTGTTTGAGTTTTTCTATAATAATCCATAAATTGTTCGTATACAGTAGGCAATTCTTTTTTTATTTCATCAATTTCTTTTTTGATTAATTTTTCTGCAGCCTGTTTTGTTTCCTCACTTGCAAAATCATCGATCCATTCTCGATAGGTAAGTACTGCATTTAACTTACAAAATACACCCTCTTTTCCAGACTTCAATAATTCCATAATACACTCACCGGTTCTGCCGCACCTATAACCAGCTGTACAGAAAGAAGTTATATAACCAATTTGCGCTAATTCCTTTATAATCTCATCCAAACTACGCGTATCTCCGAGTATAAATTGCTGATTTGCACCTTTTATATTTTTATGATCATCATGATATGCACCTATCCCTATTTTTGAAGATGCATCGATCTGTGTTATTCCAAGTGGAATTATTTTTTTCTTAAGCTGAGCATTTTCTCGGCAAGTGAGTATCATGCCAGCATGAGGAATTGCAAGTCTCAGTACAAGTATCAATCTTTCGAAATCTTCATCTGAAACAATGTGTGGAGATTGCTCACTAAAAGGTGTATTAAATGCTGGCTCAAGCCTAGGAAATGATATTGTATGCGGTCCGACATTAAATCTTTTCTCTAATTCCAATGCATGATAAACAAGTCCCATTACTTCAAATTTCCAATCATACAATCCAAATAAGGCACCAATACCCACATCATCTATCCCAGCTTCAAATGCACGATGCATGCTATACAATCTCCACAGATAATGGCCTTTAATAGTTCCCTTTGGATGTAATTTCCCATACATATTTTTGTTATATGTTTCTTGGAAAACTTGATATGTCCCGATCCCTACTTGCTTTAACTTTTTCAAAGAATCAATTTGTAATGGCGGCGCATTCACATTCACTCTTCGAATACCGGACTCTCCATGTTTTGTTTTAACTTTAACACTATATATTGCTCTAATAGTATCAACCATATAATCAATATCTGTAGTTGGATGTTCACCATAAACAACTATAAGTCTTTTGTGCCCAATCTTACCTGCCAAAACTTCAGTCTCTTTCCGAATTTGGTCTCTAGTTAGCACCTTTCTTACAGCTTCTGCATTACCTTTTCTAAAACCGCAATATGCACAATTATTTACGCATATATTTCCTGTATATAACGGCGCAAATGTTACAATTCTTTTATCGTAAACTTTTTGCTTTATCTGTGCTGCTATTTTTTTCATCTCACGAACAGCATCTTTGTCATTTATATTTAGAAGAAAAGCTACCTCATCCGGATCCAGAGTTTTGATACTTAAACTTTTATTGAGTATTTCCTCAAATCTAATCCTATCAAAAACCTTATTTTTTCCATCATTTAGCTGCTTTTTTATATCTTCTTCAGGTATAAAGTCTTTCTTATTATCCATGTATTTAATTATTTCATCTTCTTTTATACGGGTATGTTCCCAATTTTTCATTTTTTAACCTCAAAAAAAGCCCCTTCCTTATAAAAAGAAGGGGCTTTTACATAAGAATAACAAAAACTTTTAAATCTTCTTTCCTCTTTTTGTATACTTTGTATGCAAAAGTTTGTGGCTAAGTTTTCCACAAGGACCTTCAGTTAAAAACTCCTTATAAATCTCTGCTACAATCGGATTTTCATGTGATTTTCTAAGTGGCAAACCCTCATCCTCTGCATAGATAGCCTTTGCTCTAGCTTCTCTGATCTCAGGACTTGTTGGAATAGGCTGCCCACCTCCACCTATACACCCGCCCGGACATGCCATAACTTCTATAAAGTGAACATCATTTAATTCGCCTCTATTTAGCATCTCCACAACCTTTTTTGCATTAGCAGTCCCATGTACAACCATAACCTTTAACACTGCCCCTTGCAAAAATTTCCAATCATCTACAGCTTTTGTAATTGGTAGTTCAGCAGTTTTTATACCTTCCATACCTCTAACCGGTATTATATTTAAATTTTTAAATGGAACTTCCTCGCCTGTAACCAATTCGTACGCTGTTCGAATCGCAGCTTCCATCACACCACCCGTTGCTCCAAATACGAGTCCCGCACCTGATCCAATACCCAATGGATTATCAAAATCCGAATCAGGTAAATTTGGAAGATCAATCCCACACTCCTTAATCATCTGCGCAAATTCACGTGTAGTAAGTGCATAATCTACGTCTTTAAAACCTGAATCATTCATTTCAGGTCGCTCGCATTCAAACTTTTTCGCTGAACACGGCATAAGTGAAACACTTACAATATTCTTTGGATCAATATTATTCTTCTGTGCATACCAAGTCTTTGCAATTGCACCAAACATCTGTTGCGGACTCTTTGCAGTCGAAAGATGATCCAATTTATCGGGAAAAAAATGCTCGATAAATTTTACCCATCCCGGTGAACAAGACGTAAAAAGTGGTAGTTTAGTTTTTGAATCTTTATCAACTAACGCACTTTTCAAACGCAGCAAAAGCTCAGTTCCCTCTTCCATAATAGTTAAATCTGCAGTGAAATTTGTATCAAAAACCTTATCAAAACCCATACGTTTAATAGCAGTATTTAATTTTTTTGTAACACTTGTTCCTGCAGGCAATCCGAATTCCTCACCAATAGCTGCACGTGGACTTGGTGCAGTTTGGACAATCACATGCTTCGTAGGATCATCAATTGCATCCCATATTTCATTAGATGCATTTTTAGCTTTTAATGCGCCAGTCGGGCACCGGTTAATACATTGACCGCAGTTTATACAAACTACATCATTTAAAGGTTTATCTAAATATGTCACAACCTTTGTTTTATCCCCTCGACTGAATGCTTCCAAAACACCCACTTCCTGCAAGTCTATACAGGTTCTAACACATCGTTTGCAAAGTACACATTTATTCATATCTCGTTCAACCGAATAGCTAGAAGTATCTTCTTTGTATCGCGGTTTATCAGTATGTCCAAATTTATATGTTGTTACACCAAATTCCTTTGCAAGTGTTTGCAGTTCACAATTATTATTTCGCGCACATGAATAACATTCGCCATAATGATTTTTCAAAAGTAGTTGGATAATATTTTTTCTCGCACGTCTGACTTTCGAAGAATATGTTTTTACGGCAACAGGAGCAGTTATTGGATATGCACATGAAGCCTGTAAAGTTTTTTGGCCTTCAACTTCTACCACACATACACGGCATACACCTTCTAAAAGCAAATCATCATGATGACATAAAGTCGGAATCTTGATATTTACGCTCTTAGCAGCTTCTAGAATAGTCGTTCCCTTTGGAACTTTCAACGTCACATCATCAATTTTAACTTCTATCTCTTCACCGGATGCTTGTTTATTCTTTTCTCTAATTCTCTGACTTATCGGAGCTCTAGAAGTATTTTTTGCAAATGGTTCATTTTTATTAATTTTATCCACGGAATTTTTTCTCCTTTTTGTTAGTCTTAAATAAATTATATTCGTCTGCAAAATTATCAATTATTGACACAAATGCCTTTGGCGCTGTTTGACCTAATCCACATTTAGATGCAATTTGCATACTTTCAGAAAGTGACAATAATGAATTTAAATATTTCTCATCGCATTTATTATTTTTGATATTTTTTGCGCCCTCAAGTAAAACCGGAACACCTTCTCTACAAGGCGTACATTGTCCACAAGATTCTTCCTTGAAAAACTCTAAAAAATTAATTGCTGCATCAAGCAAATTTCGATCTTTATTAAATATAATGATAGAACCACCGGTTGATAAATCCTCATACCCAAGTTTTCTATCAAAATCATCTTTGCCTATACATATACCGGAAGCTCCTCCGACTTGCACTGCCTTTGTTTTCTTCGCACCAACTATATCGAGAACCTCTGAAATTGTGATTCCAAATGGCACTTCATAAACACCGGGTTTTTCACAATCCCCTGATATACTCAAAAGTTTAGCACCTGCAGAATCCTTGGTACCTATTGATTTAAACCAGTCAGCTCCATTTACCAAAATATGAGGAACATTACATAATGTTTCCACATTATTAACACTCGTTGGATAACAATAGTATCCGGTATCAACCGGAAATGGCGGTCTGTTTCTAGGTTCACCGCGATTCCCTTCCAGTGACTCAATGAGCGCTGTTTCCTCACCACAAACATATGCACCGGATCCCAACTTTACCTCTATATCAAAATTAAATCCTTTGCTGCCCATTATACCATTGCCTAATGCTTTATCTTGCTTCATCTGTTCAAGCTCTTTATTTAGAGCCGAAACCATAGACTTATATTCACCTCTTAAATAAAAGAATCCTTTTTGCGCACCAACAGCATATCCTGCAATTACCATACTTTCAAAAATCAAACTTGCATATTCAGTGATGAGCACTCTATCCTTAAATGTACCGGGCTCACCTTCATCTGCATTACAAACTACAAACTTAAATTCTTCATGTTCCTTTGAAACTAATTCCCACTTTAAACCCGTCGGAAAACCTGCACCACCACGTCCTTTTAAATTTGAATTTTTGATTTCCTTCAAAAGTCCTTCTTGTTCAATTTCCAATGCTTTTTTTAAACCTGCATATTTTTCAATACCTTTAAAAATTATAGGTCCTTCTCTTTTTGACATAAGTATCATCTCCCATTAATTATTTAATATTCTCTAATATTTTTGGAATATCTTTAATTTCTACATTACCTATAAGTTCGTCATTAATCATTATTGCCGGTGCTTGTTCACACATCCCAATACAACTTATACGTTTAAGTGTAAATTTTTTGTCCTTCGTAGTGTCCCCTTCTTTTATCTTAAGAACTTTCTCAAATTCTTTTAGAACTTCCTCGCCGCCTTTTAATTCGCACGATATACCGGTACTCACGCGTACAACATTTTTCCCTTCTTCTCTTGTAGAAAAAAATGAATAAAATGTAGCAACTGAATATACTTCAACCGGATGGATACCTAATTCATCTGCAATTTGCTGCATGTCGTCATCTGAAATAAAGCCTTTTTGTTCTTGAATGTTTTGCAGATAAGGTAAAAGTTTGCTCCGAAGGGTTTCGCATGTTTTTTTTGAATTATTTTTTGACATCTTTGCTCCTCTTAATTTTATTTTAGCTAATTCTTTTTATTTTAATTAAAAAAATGAGGAACTTCAAGCAGTTATTTTAAATCACTACTGTCCGGTTTAAATTTTAACAAATGACGAAAGTATCATAGAAATCAAGGAAAAATCATGAACAAAACATTTTTCGACTTGAAATCAATTTTATATTATTGTCACTCACAGTATTTTTATACTGAAGGAGAGGACAATGTATACAGGCAAAATAATTTTTTCTCAAATTATGGAATTTCTACCAATTTACGAATTTCAAAAATGTGTCAAACGATATCAAGGCAATTATCGAACACGAAAATTCTCTTGTTACGAACAATTTTTATGTATGTCATTTGCACAGCTTACATATCGAGAAAGTTTACGAGATATCGAATCTTGTCTTCGAGCAATGAAAAACAAAACGTATCATATGGGCATAAGAAACAAAGTATCTCGAAGTACTCTTTGCGATGCCAACGAAAAACGCGATTGGCGAATTTACGCCGATTTTGCTCAGATACTTATTCGCACTGCAAGAAAACTGTATTCAAACGACGAATTTGGAGTAGACTTAGCAAATACAGTTTATGCACTCGATTCCTCTACGATAGATTTATGTCTCTCAATATTTCCATGGGCTCGGTTTCGAAAAAAGAAAGGAGCAGTCAAACTCCATACTCTAATCGATTTGAGAGGAAATATTCCCACTTGTATAGAAATCACACCTGCAAAAGTTCACGATGTCAATGTTCTCGATTATCTCATACCAGAAACAGGCGCTTTCTACATTATGGACAGAGGCTATATAGATTTTGCTCGTCTACATACCCTACACCAAAATCTATCTTTCTTCGTTATTCGTGCAAGGAAAAATTTCAAATATCATCGTCTATATTCGCATCCTATAGACAAAAATACTGGTTTAAAATGCGATCAAACAATCGTTGCAAGTGGTATAGGCACAAAAAAACAATATCCAGAAAAACTTCGACGTATAAAATATCTCGATCCAGACACAAAAAAACTTTTGATTTTTCTAACAAACAATTTTACATTACCTGCTTTAACCATAGCTCAACTTTACAAATGTCGTTGGCAAGTAGAACTCTTTTTCAAGTGGATAAAACAACATTTACGAATCAAAGCATTTTATGGAACATCAGAAAATGCGGTAAAGACGCAAGTTTGGATAGCAGTAGCAATGTATGTTCTTATTGCAATAATCAAAAAGCAAATAAATGTGCAGCATAGTCTTTACACAATTTTACAGATTTTGAGTATGACAATTTTTGAAAAAATGTCTATTTTACAAGCATTTCAGCTTGATTGTTACAAAGAACAAAACAACGATTCGGATAAACAGTTGTTTTTACAAGGCTTTTAAACCGGACACTAGTGATTTTAAATATCTTTTAATAATTAAGAATAAAGAATGAAGGAAAAGGTTACTTACCCAGCTCTGCAATTGTTTCTTCCATAAGTAATTTTATCAAATCTTTAACATGCATCATTTTATTTATTTTGTGAACATTGCTGCCTGCAAATACAATACCATTGTCTAAATCGCCATCTGCAGCATTCATTAATGCCTCTGCAATACAATAAGGAGCTGTAGAAGGATCACAAGTTTTTAAACATTTGTAACTACACTTAAACTTTAATTTCCCTTGCTTAATAATTTTATCAGTAAAGCTTGTTTTTATTACCCTGCCTGGCAACCCTACCGGACTATCAATAACAATAATATCTTCATCTTGTGCCTTGAGATAGAGATCTTTAAATTCCTGCGCAACACTGCATTCAAAAGTTGTTACAAATCTTGTAGCCATCTGTACACCTTGTACACCAAGTTTGAGAAATTTAGCAATATCCTTGCCGTCAAAAATCCCGCCTGCTGCAATAACCGGGATATTAGTATTGTATTGTTTTTTATACTGATCAATCACTTTTAAAACATCTGCAACTAAGTCTTCCAAAACATTTTGTTTAAAAGCATCTAACTCCTTTCTAGAAAAACCCAAATGCCCGCCAGCCAGCGGACCTTCTACAACTACAGCATCAGGAACACGATCATATCTTTTTTTCCACGTTTTAATAATAATATTGGCAGCTCTATCTGAAGATACAATAGGTATTAATTTTGTAGATGAATTTTCAACATACTCAGGTAAGTTTAAAGGCAAGCCCGCTCCGGTAACAATAAAGTCAGCCTTTTCTTGAGCAGCGGTTATTACAAGTTCCTTATAATTACTAAGAGCTCCCAGTATATTTACTCCAACAACACCTTTGCTTAATTTTTTAGCTTGTTGTATTTCCTTTTGCAGCCCTTGATTAGAAGACTTTATAAAATTAGACATTGTGGTTTCTAAGGCAGAGACAAGTCCAACACTTGCTATTGTTCCCGCAGCATGGCAATCAGCTACAGCACTTGCTAAAGATGAAGTCGATACTTTGACACCCATTCCACCTTGAATAATTGGGACTTTGATTTCAAGATCACCCAACACTAAAGGCTCAATTTTGTTTTTAATAATATCTAAAATAATGTCCATAATTTATTATTTTATATGTTTTAAATTATTTTACCAGTTATATTTAATTTAACTATTTTTTATATAAGATATTTACTGTGTTGAATGGAATTTTTTAAGCCAGGTTCATCAAGAACCTTCAATAAATTCGGCTTTTCTCAATCGTTGCTGTTTTCATACTTCTTTCATTTTTTTTGACACTATCTAATTTATACATAACATTTTATAAAACTTTATTTACCCAAAATTTCAAAATTGCGACTCAAATAGTTTCCAAGTTGATCTACAAGAGTAACCTCATGTTTTCCGGGATTTATATCTAATGCCCATTGGTGAAAGGTTTCTGTTTTTCCCAAATAATCACCATCCAAATGCCAAAAAACCACTGCATTAGGATCTCGATGCACAACCTCAAAGATTGTTCGACCTTTTTGCTCAGCTAGATCTATTGGTAGATAAATACGAGCACCAATATTTGGATATAAAAACTGCATTGGCATTTCATCTTGCTTAAATTGTACTGCAGTTTTACAATCATCCCGATACGCAGGAAGCATCTTATAGTCCGAATTATACTGCATATAATAATATTCCTGAGAAGGTGACAAAACAAACCATGTTTTATGAATCATATTTGATATTGCTTCCGCTTTTCCGTGTACACGCCACTTACCGCTGCTATCAAGATGTATCAATTTATTATGCGGACTAACTAAATCAAAGTTGCTTTCTTTTGGCGCAAACTGTACTTCTGTTTCACAATCTCCGAAAGGTAAATATCCATCATTTTTACATACAATAACTTCTTTTAGAAAGTCATATGGAATATCAAACCATTCATTTGAATCAAGATAATCAAAAATATCGAACATAACAGGAGCTGCTGCAAGCACACCAACAATCTCAGGTCGTTGTTCAGAATTTGCATTTCCAGCCCAAACAGCAACTGTATAATGAGCATCACTACCAATTGCCCAAGCATCTCTATGACCATAACTTGTACCAGTCTTCCACGCAATTTTTTGTGAACTATGAAAATTCTCCCAATAAGAATCTTGCTCCGGTCTTGTAACATCAACCAATGCTTTTATCGTAAGCCATGCACTTGCAGGTCCAATATCAGTTGTAGTTTTTTCATCCTGTACTTCATCTTCTAGAAGCTTTAAAGACTTTAAAATTGAACCTTTAATATTTCCATTGCCTTTTGCCATATGAGCTAAATTTGCATATATACCTGCCAAATCCCATAACGTTGCCTCTGCTCCACCTAAAATCAACGTCAAACCGTATTCATCAGGCTTTCTGTGTAAAGTAGATACTCCAATATTGCGAAGAAAATCATAGAAGCGACCAACACCGTATCTTTTTAACATTCTTACTGCCGGAACATTTAATGATCTAGCTAACGCAGTCTTTGCAGGAACAGCACCTCTATATTTTTGGTCATAATTTTGCGGTTTAAAATTACCATATTGAGTCGGAATATCCGGAACCAGTGTTGTTGGCAAAATATCTCCATACTGAAGCATTGCAGAATAAAGAAGCGGCTTTAAAATACTGCCCGTACTTCTAGGTCTATGTATCAAATCAATTGCATACCCTGAATCCTTTAAATTATTAAACACACTATTTCCAAAATATGCTTTTACCTCTAAAGTTCCATTATCAATTACAATAGCTGCAATATTACGTATACCTTTTAACTTGAGTTTATTAGAGTGTCTTATCATAATAGATTTAATTGACTCTTGTTTAATATATTCAATTGTTGATTCAAATTTTGCCGAATACTTATTTTTCATTAACAAAGTCTCTAATAGATGAGGGGCAAGTCTAGGCAGAGGATAAGGTTTCCCGGGTAATGGTTCTTTCATTGCAAGTTTGGTTTCAAGATCATCTATTAAACCTTTTCTATTAAGTTTTTTTAAAAGTTTATCTCGACGTTTTTTTAATTCTTTACGATTCTTTCCGATATTTATTGAAGAAGGATTTTTTGGAAGAACTGCTAAAAGGCAATTTTCACTCCATGAAAGAAGTTCAGGCGCTCGTCCGAAATAGCGCCATGAGGCAGCTTCAATACCAACTACATTACCGCCAAATGGCGCATGACTTGCATGCAGGTTTAATATTTGCTCCTTAGTATAGCGGCATTCCAATCTTACAGCTAAAAACATTTCAATAAACTTTTCAATATAAGTTCGACGAGGATTTTTACGAAATAAACGAATGACCTGCATGCTTAACGTGCTTCCACCAGATATAATTCGCTTATGTTTGTAGTTTAAGTAAATTGCGCGACCTAATGCAAATGGATCAATACCAAAATGCCAATAAAACCGCTTGTCCTCATAACAGAGTAAAGCTTTTTTGTATTTTTCGGCTAAACTTTGGACAGGTGGAAATCGCCACTGTTGATCCTGCGAAATTTTTGCGCCCAACAATTTCCCTTCAGAACTCAGTAATACTGCTGAAAATGGGTCATTAAATAAAGGGGAAGGCAAAAGCTTAATCCAAAAAAAAACAACTACACTTGCAGCAATTAATACAACCCATAGCTTTCGAAACTTTAAAACATAATTTGTAATTATTTTTTTGATTCTGTAATTTTTATCCATTTTCCTTTTAAACGTGCATTTTTGCCTGCATCATACATTGCTTCCACTGAAATAGCCGGCAAATAATAATTTCCTAAATATGAAGATATAAATCTAGTATTGATATCAATTTGTTCGTCCGGTTTTAAACTAAAGTATGAATAAACACGATCATCACGAAAATCTTGATAATCAAGTCTAGAATTTTTACTTGAACCAATTGAATCAAGACGCGGATTAAAAATCTCCCATCCGGAGGCTGCAATATGAGTTAAGGCAATATTTTCAAGTTTAATATTACTTGTATTTTTTACAACTAACTTTGCCTCAATATCCATTCCCTGCTCCATTTGCGTAATATCAATTTTATTTCCATCTGAATCAACATAATCAACATTAATCGATAAACCATTCGAAAAAGACATTTCATCACCCTGAAGAGGAATACCGCGAGTGGTTACAGCAGCAAATAGTTTTTTATTCGAATTATTAATAATCTCTAAAACATCACCTGAAAATGGATAATTTTCAATACTTGTTTTAAAAATTGGGTGCTTTGATTCAATTTTAACAGGTGCAAAATTTCCAACAGTATACGTAAATTCCGTAAGAGCCTCTACATCCTCTGCTATATAATATTCGGATAAAGCCATTAGTGCATATGCAATTGATTGTGTGCTGAGCCATTTTTCAGAAATTAATTCATTCGAAATTTCATCAATAAGGTCATTCAATTTATTTTCACTTTTATTTTTCACATGTTGTTTTAATATTGCAATACTATTTAAAATAATGGCCTTATTCCTCAAGCTCGAACCAAATGTTGCACCGGGATTACTGTATTTTTTCACACTAAAGTCTGCTTTTCTCACAAGCTCTTCACTAGCGCCTGATAAACCTGCCAATTTATAAGCTGCAGCAAGCTGCCAGATACATTCATTTGGCAAACTTTTAATTTCTCTAAATCTATTCATCGCACCAAGTTCAGCTTTTCCAAATAATGCCAATGTGAATAATCTGTACGATTGCTCCAAATAATTTTTATTCAAATTCGAATTCCAAGATTGAGCACGAGCTTTTTGATAAGCTGTCCAATCAGATAACATTTCCGGCTGAACAAAATACCCCATTTTTTGAGCCTCAATTAGAAAATGACCCGCATAATTAGTTACCCATGCATTCGCATCACCGGATGTATAACTACCCGGCCAATATACAAATCCACCATTATTAATCTGAAACTGCCTTAAACGTTCAATACCTGCATTCACATTATTTTCAATCTCTGTTTTTTGCATATCATTGAGTTTAACAAGATTTGACAAATACAACTGAGGAAAAACAGAAGACGTAACCTGTTCAACACATCCATGCGGATAGCGAATAAGATATCCCAACCGTTTTTCAAGATTTAAAGGCGGTAGTGAGGATACCTCCAAAAGAACTCTATTTGTCCCTAACATACCGTGCGGAACAATTCTTTCCTTCCATACAGCATTCGAATCTATTTGTTTATAATACTGCCGAACAGTTTCAGGATTTGGACTCCTAACATCCACATACGTTTCAGCAACTGCATTTATACTTCCCGATTGTCCGGAAATAACAAACTTAGCTTTTCCAATACTCGAAGAAACTTTAATATTAAAAAAATGTATTTTCTCACCGGGTTTTGCAAATCGAATATCAACCGTATTATTACCAACCACTTGAAACATGTTATTATAATCAAGTTTTAACTTAACAGTTTTAATTGATTTTTCATTCGTAAATATAGTTACAGGGATAATTATTTCTTCATTAGGACTCATTACTCGCGGTAATGTCGGAAGAATAGTCATTGCATCCTTTACAAACACAGACTTCTCTGTTTTTCCATAAGCACCTTTAAAACCTGCAACAACCATAATACGTACTGCACCTACATATTGTGGAAGCTTTATTTCATGTTTATTCGTTTTTTTACTATCCAGGGTAAACGGACCCATAAATTTCACAACCGGTGGAAAACGCCTTGTTTCTTCTTTTCCTCCTTCAATATCCAAATCACCATCACCACCTATCGAAAGCAGCCTCTCAATATCTGCTCCATAAGCACCCACAACATAATCATACATATCCCAAGTTTTTATACCTAAAGCTTCTTTCTTATAAAAATAATTATGCAAATTTGTAGTCTTATAATTTGTAAGCCCCAATAACCCTTCATCAACAATAGCAACAGTGTATGTCATAGAACGACCATTTGATTCAGATACTTCAAAAGAAACTTTTGTTTCAGGACTCCATTCGTCAGATGCCTTTATTACCGGTTTTAGCACAGTTGCAGAATCTTTAACATGTATGGGGATCACACCAAACAACCTGATTGGTCTATCATTATTTTTATCTTGATGCGGTTGAATAAGAGCAACGGACACATAAATATTCGGTGTCATATCTTTTGTTATAGGCAACTCAAACTTTGTTTTTCCTTTATCAAATACTATCCAGTCTTTTTGCAATATGCGAGCACCATTCTCAATGGCAACAAGTGCTCGTCCTTGACTGGCTTCGGGAAGTTGTATAATAGCTTTTTCGCCAACTTCATATTCTTTTTTATCCGAAAAAAATGTTAAAACATTTGCGCCGGCTCCGCTTTCTTCCTGAGCCCTACCTGCCCAACCCGGCCAATCAATATAAAAAATTTGACCTGTTGAATGCTCTACAAAATCATTTACAACTCTCACAAAATATCTACCCCAATTCGGATACTTTATTTCAAACTCCCATTCACCTAGCCCGTTTTTTGTTGAAATAACATCTGTTTTAAGAGGCTTATAATAACTTGAATTCAAATAACGAGCTAATGACTCTTCGGATTTATCCCACCACCATTTCCAATCAATTTTATAAAGAGATATCTTAACTTTGTCCAGTGATACAAGTTCTCCTTCACTATTTACAGACACAATGGAAACTTTGTGTTTTTTATCTGTCAAGAGCATTCCACGAGCTTCATCACCTTTTGGAAGTTTTATTCCAACATAATTGCTGTAGGGATGATACGGGTATGACACATAACTCACACTATATGCACCTGCAGCCTCGTACACCTTTATCCTAAAATTTGCCATCATTTTGCCCGGTGCTTTAATATCAGATGATATACTTGTTTTAAATTCCTCGTATCCATTACTATCTAATTCGCCTTCCATAATTTTTTGATATCTACCTTTATATTCCGTCAAAGGATCATCAAAATTGTAATCATTAAAACGCTTAAACTTTGTTTCTATTGGTACAAGCTTCAGTTCAACATCAGTTTTTAAATTTGATGCTTTTGCTCCATGCAGCCACTGCGAAAAAAGTTTAGATTTTACAGGCATTTTTGATTTATAAAGTGTTTCTTCCGGGAAGGTTAATTCGATTTTTAATCTATTTGGTTTTATTGTTTCTATTTTTAGATTTTTTGTAAATATTCGATCTCCTAACTGAGCCTTTGCACTCCAATTACCTGTAATATCATTTTCATTTGTTTTTATAGAAAAACGATAAAAGCCATTTACCTGTTCGCTACCGGTCATAGTGTACATCAATTGTCCCTTAGGATTGTATAAGCGCATAGTTACAGGATGATCAGTCGGGATAATGCCCTTTTTATCCTCTAGAACAAAAACCAAATGCAACTCATCGCCCGGTCGCCATACACCACGTTCACCATATATGACACCTTTAACACCTTTTTTAACGTTTTCCCCGCCAACATCAAAATGGCTCGTTACTAATGCTGTTTTTTGGTTTAATTTTAAATAGCCAACATCATCTACCTTCCTTGCAATAAGATAAAATGCCGTACTATTCAAATCAATTGTAACAAAACCGGATGCATCCGTTGAACCGGTTCCGATTTCTTGATTTTGGAAATTAAAAACTTTGATATTAACACCGCTTAACGGGTCAGAAGTTCTCAAATTTGTAGCACTAACCAAAAAACTTCCATCTTGACCTTGTTTAGCTAATAGACCTATATTTGAAGCAAAGAAATTTCTAGTATCTTTCACACCCGTTCCATAAAAGTAATATGCATCTTTCGCAGGATCGTTGCGATCACTCCAGTCAAGATTAGTTTGGCTTTGCTCATAACTATCCCACTGACTAATTTCGGTAACATCTAAATCCCCATAATTTTTGTAATGCTTTTCTTTTTTAACAGGAATCAACATATCTTCTTCCGAACCTGACCAATTAGAATTTCCTCTATTAATTGAAATTGTGAGTCTAATGATTCCTCGTTCCTTTTCATTTAAAAGATTTGTTACATCCAAATTATGCTGCTGCCATTTATCACTTTGTATTGCCTCAAGATGCACGGTTTTTCGCCACAAGAATCTACCTACACGCCCAAGATCATTAGCTCCATCAAGCTTATTTGACTGTAAAAATTGTGCTATATTATTTTCATAAATTTTAAAAGCCGTAACCTGGACAGAATGAACATTTATAGTCTCAAAAGGAATACTCAAAAATTTATTATCAGGCAAAATAACTCCTTTTCCCATAAAACGAACCTGAGGTTTTTGGCTTACAAAAAAGACATCTTGTTTCTTTTGTTCCTTTAAAACCGTATCATTAATATTTTTTATACCCGGTTCAATCATTATTGTAACTTTTCCGATAAACCTTTTTTTCGGATATACTTTGATAATATTATTTTCAATACGACTAGAACAGCCTTTCTGATTTATTCGCACAAAACCCTTCAAATCCTGTACTTTTAATTTATCAGAAAAATATACTGCAATAAACTGCTGTTCACCTTGTACAGCTCTAATATCAGTTATTTTAAATATGTCTATTGCGGGAACATCTATATCATATTTTTGCTTTTCATTTACGCCAATTTTCGTGCTATCTACATTAATACGAAGCACCTCTGTTTTTTCTTGTCTCTTAATACCGGTTATTGTAAACAAATGACTTTTGCCTGACATATCATGATCCCATTTAATTTTTAGCTTCTGAGATCCCATTTTAGCTGAGAAAACAGATTCAATCTTGTCCGAATCCTCAATATCAGATGTAAATACATTGCCTTTTAAATTCATAAATTTTTCTTCAACATTTGATGGAATCAAACCTTCAATATTTAGCTCAATATCTTGCTGTATAACTTTAAAAATAAACTCGAAATCACCAATATTTTCCGGAATAGTTTCAAGTTTAGCCCCTTTTATTCGCACTCGATAATGCCGCCCCTGCTTTAAATCGGATTTTGGTAAAATAACAATTTCACGCGTGCTTGAAATAGAAACTACCCCATCGATTTTCGGAGAAATGTCGACAAAATTGGATGCGTTTTGTCCGATCATTTCCTTTGTAAAAACATCTGTTAAAAATTCAATTTGAATTTTACTTTTTCTCGAAACAACACCTGAAGTATGCCCGCTTATATATTTTTGCCAAAGAGCATTGTTTTCCTTAATTTTAATTGGTTTAGGACTTCGTTTACAAGCCGGACATAAAAACAAAGCAACTAATACCGTTGAAATAATAATTAAATTAAAGATTTTTTTTAACATTTTGACTCCTCTTATCATTCAAAATTAATAATTTAATAATAATAGCATTCTAAATATATTTTATGAAATGTTATTATTTTGTGGAATAAGAAAACTTCTTTCGGATTATACTGCTTGGCAAAGTGCATCAAATATTATCGGATTTATTTTCAAGTTATGATCAATCATCCATTTTCGTATTATAATATTAAATTTTTGTAATCCAAGTAATTTTCCTAAACCCTGCCATATGCCTGTATTCGGTAAGCTCTGCACTGATAACACACTCTCAACAAAATGATTTATTTTTGATTCCTCTGAGAAATCATTTGCAAATTGCTCAAAACTTTTCAAAAGCCCTTCTACTCTTGTTTTCAGCTCCGGGTTTATCTTCATATTATCACGCTTCCTTTTTGGGTTAATATATATCATAGAAAGCTCAACAAATAATGACCTTATAATTTCTATAACACCTTTAATTTCTTTTTCATCAAATTGCGAATCACTAGATTTATATCCCTTTAGCAAAGAAAGAAGTTTGTCTTTACTATAAACATAAAACATTCCATTTGGAACACCAAGCATGGGTTTTAATAATTCCACAATCCTATGATCATATTGTGCATGACCCAACTCAATTATTCCAATTATTTTTCCTTGCTCATCAAATTTAATATTACGAGGATTTAAATCATTATGAATGTTTCCTTTTTTTAAAGAATTTTTTATAATTCCAAAATTTTTTAAAAATAATGCTCTTTGTGTTTTTATCAATTTGGAATTAGTCTTAAACCAGGACATTAAAAATTTATGAGTATCCTTTGATATTTTTATTGTTTTATAAGCTTCAATAATTTTATCTCTATCTTTATACTCAAATGGTTCATCTACAAAATCTTCTGCAGCTTTATATATCTCTGCAGCCATATAACCAATGATTTTGTGATGCTCATTTGTCCAAGCTTCTTTACAGTCTTTTTCTAAAAACTCACCTGTTTCCATAAATTCCATAAGTGCATAATATTTTCCATCATACTCTATAAGATACTCTTCCGAACTGCTTGCATCTTTTTGTTTTTTTGGAAAGAAATTTGCCATGGGTATTCCTTTTTTATAAAGATGATTATTTAGAGCTATCATATATTTGATTCTTTTTTCATTGTCTCCTAAACATTTTAAAACAAATACTCCTTTATCTGTTCGTACTTTAATAGGTTTTATGGGGTCTGTTCCACCTCCCAATATTGATATTTGCTGAACATAACCTTTTTCAGTGAAATATTGTTTCATAATATTTATAGGAAAAGCTGCATTTTCAATAGCATCTCTTTCTGCTGAATATTTATTATTACTAAGCATATCTAAATAAAAAGAAATATTTTTTATATTTTCGAGAAACCCTTGAAAAAGAGATGTCAAATCAACATTTTCTAACCATTTACGTTCTTTTATGTTTTTTATAAGTTCAGAAAAACTATTTTGTTGAATCCATCCAATATCTATACACTTAATATTTAAAACAAAAGATGATATATAAGCTAAAAAATTGCCTTTATGAATATCCTCTAATGCTGTGCCTTTTATCTCTGAATAATATGGGTAAACTGTCTTTGCAAAAATTTTACCAATTAAATACAAAACAGATTCCTTATGTTTTTCTAAATCTCTGAAATTATCAGAATCACAAAACTCACCAAATGAAACATAGTGACCATATGAAACATAGTGACCATTGATTTTTTTATCTGCAAAAACATTCGGAAAGAAATCCTCAGTCCTAAACCTTTTTAATGTATCATGTTCTTTTTTTAGTTCATCATTATCTCTCTCAAAATTACTTACGCGTACACCTATGACACGTTTTTTTTCTCCACTACCTATTTGCAACCTATACACTGTTTTCAACCAACCCAAACCAACAACAGATATATTTATATTTTCTGATATTTCTATCTTTAATTGCTTCCTTAAATTCTCGTCACAATTAATACTATTTAAAATATTTTCCCCTGAAACAAAATCAATACTTAGACTCAAACGTTCAGCCAAATCTTTAATTTTTCTTTTATAATTTTCAATAACATACTTATCACTCTCATCTTCTTTTAATCTCTCCAGCCACATGCACATTACATATAGAACTCTATCTCTATACTTCTTTTCCACCATATGTTTTAGTATATTCTTTGTTGAAGCCACTGATCTAACATTAACTTTTTGCATAGAAATCTCTATTTGCTGCAATATTTTAGTTCTCTTCTTAAAATTATCCTTCTCAACCCATTTCATAAGTACATCCATAAGGTTAAAAATTGATCTCTTATGTTTCTTCATAATTAATTTCTTAAAGAAAAAAGTTTTGTTTTGTTTCTTGTTTTTATTTTCAGTAAATGATTTTGATTTTTGGGAATTCTCAGATAGAGATAGTATTTTATATTCACAAACTGTAAACTGACTGTTTTTAAATTCTTCACCTTTTTTACTATATGAACATATCTCATTTACATCTGTTATTTTATATTCATTATTATCTACAATACCTTCTACATTACTGAAATCAAAATACCCCTTTTGTTCTGTATTAATCAAATTTTTAATAATAATTTTCGTCGATTGATCATTAGTACATTCGATTTGAGCACTAAGGTTACTATTGTTACTTGAAATTAGCCACAGAGTATTATTTTCTCCGATACATACGTTTGCTGTTTATGTTTGATACCAACTGTTATAAAGCCATCTACATTTTCACGACTATCTATGAGGAATAAGTCTCCAGCATTTATTTCTTCATCATATTTTAAGCCATTTACCGACACACTAAAAACCTCTTTTGTAATACTCGAAAAAACATCGTCTCTTAAACGACCTTTTTCCAAAAATTTATATATATCCTGCCTGCTTGCAAAATTATTATAAGTTGTGTCATTTCGAGCAACAACAATACCTAAAGATTCAAGAAAACCAATACTCTCCTGTACTTTACGCATCACAATATACACTGTCCATTTGTTCTCTTTCTGATTCCATTTTATTAAGGGATTATACCCTATATTCCGCTTATTAAGAACATCGATAAATTTCATACAAATGCTTGATAGATTTTCAAGATTTCCCCCAGAAAAACAATATGCATGGAGGGGATACCCCTCAACTTTTTGTATCTTAATATCCTCATATGAAAATTGATCATCCCCCGAAAAAGTGGACAGAAAAAGTGCACAAAAGTAAGATATAAAAAGGAGGATCAAGTATGTCACAAAAACAAAGAGAAAAACAATCTTATAGGGGAGATTTTAAGGATCAAATTATCAGATTAGTCATTGATAATAATAAGCCGATCAATGAACTTTCTAAGGAGTTAGACATACCGTTGTCAACTATAAGGAGTTGGATAGAGGTTTATCAAAAGAAAGAGGCTAAAAACAAAAAATCCGATAAAATTAAGCATCTAGAAAAAGAACTAAAAGACCTTAAAGAAGAACGTGATATATTAAAAAAAGCTGTTGCCATCTTTTCACAAGGCCCAGACAAGTTTATCAATTTATAGGCCAACACCGCTCTATGTTTAGAGTAGAAAAGATGTGCAAAGTGCTTAAGGTGTCAAGGTCTGGATTTTATAAATATTTACAACATGTTCCTTCTAAACGAAGTTTAGAAAACCAAAAACTTCTAAAAGAAATAAAATTAATACATCTTGCGAACAAGCAAGTTTATGGGAGTCCACGTATGAGGAAAGCTTTAAATTTAAAAGGTTTTAAATGTTCTGAAAACAGAGTGGCTAAATTAATGCAAAAAAACAATATCAAAGCTAAAACAAAAAAGAAATTTAGACCACAGTATTCAAAACGAGACAAGACTAAATTAGCCAGCCCTAATTTAGTAAAACAAAATTTTACAGTTCAAAATATTAATCAAATTTGGACTAGTGATATTACTTATATTAAAACAAATGAAGGTTGGCTGTATTTAGCTGTAATTATCGATATTTTTTCTAGAAATATTATTGCTTGGAAAACAGATAAACGAATGAAAGAAAGCTTAATAAGTGATATGTTAAGAGACACCATTTTTACTAGAAACATTACAAAAGGTATTATTTTTCACTCTGATAGAGGGTCTCAATATACAAGTACTACCTTGCGTTTACTTTTAAAAAGACAAGGATTTCTGCAAAGCATGAATGCTACAGGTAATTGTTATGATAATGCAATTACAGAGACTTTTTTTCATACTTTAAAAACCGAATATGTTAATCATCAAAATTTTATTTCTAGAAAACAAGCACAAGCAGGTTTATTTGAGTATATTGAATTGTTTTATAAGCGAAAAAGATTACATTCTTCTTTGAATTATCTTTCGCCTATTCAATTTGAACATTTATACTCTAAGACTTAATTTTATTTGTCTACTAAAATGGGGGAAGATCAAATGAGGAATGCTTTAACACACAATAATGTTATTGTTTATGGAAAAGACTATAGTTTAAAATTTTGGGACAGTTGTTATAATATTTTATTAATTGCATAGTGGTAGAAGAAGATAGACAACAATAAAAATATGGAGGCGTAATATGTTGTTTCAAAAAGTAATAAAAACAATGATATTAATTTTGTTTGTATCGAATATTGCAAAAGATGCATCATATGGGATAATAGTTTCGAACCCAGTGATACAAGTAAATAAAGGATATACAAGTGAAAAAATAGCAAGAATAACAGAGAAATTTACTAGTGCAGATAAAAGAAAAATATACATAATTCCTGATTTGCACTGTAATAAAGAAGTGCAAAGAATGATAGAAAAAATTATAGAGAAAATAATGCGAAAACATGAAAAGAAAAATGTATGTATTGGTGTGGAAGGAGCATCGGGAAGATTTGATGTAAGACGAATAAAAGATTTTATTCCGCATAAAGAAGAAAGAGAAAAAATAGTAGAGAAATTAGTTGATGAAGGGTATATAGGAGGAGCAGAACTATATGC
>JBHPKP010000016.1:0-21737 GCA_042566505.1 bacterium
CAAGATAAGATTGTCAATGTATTAAATGAAATAATAGGGAATCGTTATAAAGAACATGAGAATAGATTTTTTGTTTATACTGATGGAATACGTTTTGAACCGCCAACACTAGAAGAAAAAATAAAAGACTTTGGAATGCTAGGAAAAAAAATAGCTTCTGGCGCTAGCTGTGATGTTTGGGAAGTTTCCAAATTAACCGGAAAAAATGGTCAACAATACCAACTACTCGAAAAGCTGGGAGAGGGTGCTTTTGGAACGGTTTATCAGGCTATAGCACTGGATGAAAAAGGAGGACAAACAAACAATTTTGTTGCAGTAAAGATATTCCGACGCCCAGATTATGCACAAGCGGATAGAGATTACGAAAGCAAAATTATGCAAACGTTTCAAGACAGCCCCTATGTAGTTAATTATATAACAGAAGGAGAATCGGATCAAAGTGAAGCAAAAGGCCCTTTTATTGTAATGGAATGGTGCAATGAAGGAGACTTTGTTGACTTTGTTAGAAAACTCTATAGTAAACCAAATTTCAATGAGCAAATAATGGCATATTTCATTCAAGTGCTTCAGGGACTTAAAACCGTTCATGAAAATCGTTTGGCGTATGTAGATTTAAAACCGGAGAATATCATGACACACAATGGTCAACTGAAATTTATTGACATGGCTAGCGTGAGGAACGCAACAAAAAAGGATGAGTTCTTTCCAAAAACAGCAGGATTTCAACCAAAAAAGCTTTGGGAAGGTAGCCAGTTTGATTTAAAAACATTACAGCAAAGCGACATATATAGTTTTGGAATGATATTACTTGAATGGCTTTTTCCATTAGTGAAAGATGAGGTAAGCAATATATTACGCATAAATCCAGCAGTAAAGTCTTTGGAGTATTTGGTTAATATATATTCAACTCGTCAAAAGCATGAAGATATATTTACAAGAGATGAAATAGTGAATGATTTAATCAAAGTCTTTGCAGCGGGACAACAAATGAACTTCCTCCTTTCCCTCATAATCCGCTGTTTTATGGCATCCAAAGATCCTAATAATGCAGCAAGCATCAAAAGCATAGAAGAAATAATAAATGATCCGGTTTTTGCTTCTGGCGAGGCGGATAAGAGCGAAGAAAAAGTACTCAATCCTAGCAATCCAAGTGCACCTTCACTAGTAAGTGCAAGTTCAAGTTTTCTGCCAACTTTAAGTCTTTTGGAAGGATTAAGTTTAAGTTCTAGCTCACAAGACGAAAAAGCAGATTCATCACCAATTCAATACCCAGGACCACCCGTGCCGTCAGAGTCAGCGCCAAACTCGACCTCATCGTCGTTAGCAACAAGCACTGAGGTTAAGATAGATTTTAGACAAATCCTGGGTAATTTATACCATAATCTCAATCGGCAAAGTGCTGAAGAGTATTTAAAAGATAAAGAAGTTGGCTCTTGTATTTTTAGACCAAGTAGCAGAGAAGGAAATATTGTGATTTGTAAAAAAGTGAGAGATAATGAAGTTGAGCATATACTATTTAGATATGAAACAGGTTTATATGTTCAAGATGATCCATACCTTATCTTTACCTTAGAAAAATTGAAACTTACATATAAATTCTTAACTACAGATGGCAGACAATTACCACTACCATTACATAAAATTCAAACTCAACCTGAAACTTTTTCGTACGCAAAAAAGCAACAAGAAAGAAAATCAGAGCTTCAGCAGGTAATTCAGTCAAAAGAAGATGCAGTGACTAAGTTTAACAATTTATTAAAAAAAGAAGGACAGTATGGAATCGAAGTTGACGATGACCCTCGCGATCGTTATCCCAATATAATCCCTTATCCGGATACCAGCGTTGTATTGGCAGAAAATAGCTATATTAACGCCAATTGGGCAGATGCTGATAAAAGATTTATAGCAACGCAGGGTCCAAAACAAGAAACAACTAGAGATTTTTATCAAATGCTCAAAGAAACTAACGCTAAAACTGTTATTATGCTGGCAAATTTATTCGAACAAGAGAGGGAAAAATGCGCTAACTATTGGGAAAACATCAGCCATAAAGATTTAGAATCAAAAACAGCCGGACTATCTGTCCGTAAACTAATGGTGCAAGAAAGTGAAGAATCTAAAGGATCCCAGGAAATTACACAATATCATTTCACAGCCTGGTCGGATCATGATGTACCAGATGCAAAGGCTGATACAGCTATAATAGAAATTTTAAATAAAATGGATGAGGCAACAACCGAATCACCTTGTGTTGTACACTGTTCGGCAGGTGTTGGTAGAACAGGTTCTATTCTAGCTATTTATTTTACTCTGAAAGAATTAGCTATTCTAGATAACATAGATGGTAATACTATAGAAAACAAATTATTAGAAACCATTGTTGATTTAAAATCCCATAGGTACTGGATGGTACAAAACGAATATCAATTTGAGTACTGCCTGCGTTTTATAAAAACCAACCGGAATTTATTTAAAAATCAACAGCATGGAAACCTATCATTATCCTCGGAAACATTAGCAACATCTACAGCACAATTCCCAGGACCACCGGCATGGATGCAAGCCTCAATAGGGTATTTACCATTACAAATACAAACACCTGAATCGCATTATGATATTTTATTGCAACTAGAAAAAGAAGGAATACACGAAGGCACAATCATAAAAGAAAACGAAATAGAAGTCAAAATTGGTGATAGAAAAGAAGGAACAATGAAAATAACAACAAAAAAGGCATTAAGCAGTGGTGCCTTTGGCGCTGTATGTGAAGCTTCAATCCAAGGAGATGATAAAGAATACGCTGTTAAAAAAATAAAAATAAAAGATACTTATGAGCTAGCAAACGCAATTAAGGAAATAAATTTATTGAGAGAACAAAAGGATAATGAATTTATTAGCAAAATTAGAAGCACTTTTTATATCAAGGCTTCTGCTGATGATGAAAACGCTGATATCTATATTTATATTGTCATGCCAAAGTATCTGGAACTTGGCGAAGTATTGTGGAAGTTAGCTGATAAAGAAAATAACAATGGATATGCTTTTATTTGGGATTTTGTTTCTAGGCTGTTAAGCGGTTTAGACTCATTACATGATAAAGGCATTGTTCACAGAGATATAAAGCCAGCGAATTTTATGTTCACAGAGAAAGGCGAGCTGATTTATATTGATTTGAATCTGGCTGAAAATATTTCAAATTCGGCAATAGCTTCATTAAAAGGTACTCCTAAGTTTTGCGCCCCTGAGCTTGTGCCATCAAGAGAGCTAGCCCCAGTCGATGCTGCAAAAATTTTATCAAAAGCTGATGTTTGGTCATTGGGGATAACAATATGTACCCTTTTAGAAGATTTAGGTTTAACTAACAATGCAAATCTACCAATTTTAATAGCTAAGGATAATTTTATGCTGATAAATGGGGATGGGATTATATTCGATGAACTCGACAATATATTTCCTATTCTAGAAAAGGATAATAATATAACTGTAAACCTTGCACTTCTAGAACAGAAGGTCAGTGCTTTTCTTGAAAGTGTTGCATGGCAAAAGATAGAAAATGGTATGGTTTTAAAGAAACTGCTTTTAAAGATGCTTACGGTTGATTATGAGTGGCGTTCGGATATAAAAAGCTTGCTTATGCAAAAGAGCGTATTAAACCGATACGAGCAGGGAGCTTTAAAACCTTTTGATGCAGAACAAAAAAAGGTATCAAGTAATAACAGGTACGCTGTAAAAGCTTCAGCCTTACGCATGGCAGCTCTAGATGGTAGAAAAGATATGGTAGTAAACTTTTTGCAAAGCATCAATGATGAAAAACAAAGAAATGCGATTGTAAACATGCAAGATGGTAATGGCTACACAGCTCTGCACTATGCAGCAAGTCTTGGAAAAAATGAGATTGTTCAAATGCTTTTGGATAATGGTGCAGATGTAAATATACAAGATAGTAATGGCTACACAGCTCTGCACTATGCAGCAAGTCTTGGAAAAAATAAGATTGTTCAAATTCTTTTGGCTAATGGCGCAGATGTGACTTTGGTAAACGAAAGTGATAAGAGCGCAGATGATTTAGCGAATTCAGAAGAAATAAAAAAGATGATTATTAAAAAAGCCATGAAGCTACCTAAAGACGCTATAATAGAGGGCACTGGTGATAGAGATGCAAAAGAACCTAGAAAGTATAAAATATTGGAAAAAGTACAAGAAGGTAGTCAAGGATGTGTTTATAAAGCTGCTGTAGTGAACGAACAAGGTGAAAAAACAGGAGAACTTGTAGCAGTAAAAGTATTTTATAAGTCTTCAGATAGAGATATTGAGAGTAAAAATATGCAAGAGTTTAATAGTGAACATATAGTTAAATATATAGATCAAGGAATTTATAGAACCAAAAGCAGAAATTGTCCTTTTGTTGTAATGGAATGGTGTAATGGTCCTGACTTATTTGATTATTTTAATAACCAGCTTAGTAGTGAGGCTAATCTTCGTATTCAGCAATTACTTCTGGTTCTATCACAGATTCTCCAAGGCCTAAAGTTTATTCATGAACAAGGTTTCGCGTATATAGATTTAAAGCCAGAGAATATGATGATACACAATGGCATAGTAAAATTTATTGACATGGGTAGCGTGCGAAAAGAAATAAACTACGGAGATATCTTTAATATCTCAGCACAACTTCAACCGGAAATAACCTTAAATGCGTATGGATATAATTTGGAAAAATTACAGCAAAGCGATATATACAGCTTTGGAATGATATTATGTGAATGTATTTTTACATTTATCCAAACTGAGCTGTTAGACTTCTTAACACATAAAGAACTAGACTCTTTTGTGCACGGAGATGTAATTGTGAGACGTAAAATAGTGGCTGATAAACTCCCATACACAACAATGAGCCCCATGCTTTCCCTCATAGTTCGCTGCTGGATGGCATTTAAAGAGCCTGAACACCAAGACAGCATTAAAAGCATAGACGAGATAATAAATGATCCGGTTTTTGCTTCTGTCGAGGCGGATAAGAACGAAGAAAAAGTAGTCAATCCTAGCAATCCAAGTGCACCTTCACTAGTAAGTGCAAGTTCAAGTTTACTGCCGACTTTAAGTCTTTTGGGACGATTAAGTTCAAGTTCTGGCTTAAAATTGCCAAAAACAGAAATAATACAATTCCCAGGACCACCGGCACTAGCATTAACTCCAGAACCCCGAGTACCATCGTCAAGACAAACAGAAGAAGTAAAACACCTACCCAACCATACACTTAACGCTGGAGATAACGGGAAGTTAAAACCGGATAATAAAATAATTAACGGATTTAACGGACAATATAAAATACTAAGAAAAGTGAAAGAAGGCAGCACAGGAATTGTTTATCAGGCTATGGTACTAAACAAAAAAAGTAATGAGATAAAAGAGTTTGTTGCAATAAAGCAGTTCAAACGTCCGGGAGAACTAGCAATTAATGATAGAGATGATGAAAAAAACAAAATGCAGATGTTTAATAATGAAAATATAGTCAGATATGTGGATGAAGGAGAATACAAAACGGAAAATGGGACATATCCTTGTCTTATGATGGAATGGTGTAATGGAAGAAACCTCAAAGATTATAATAATTACAATACTGTTAAACTAAAAACTTTATTTCAAATTCTCCAAGTCCTAAAGCTTATTCATGAACAAGGTTTCGCTTATGTAGATTTAAAACCAGCGAATATTATGATGCACAATGACCAAGTGAAATTTATTGACATGGGTAGCATTAGAAAAAAAACAAAACAGGGTGAGAAATTTCCAAGAACACCAGAGTGGCAACCACAAACTCTTTTTGAGAATTCTGAATTTAGCTTAGAAAGATTACAGCAAGCAGATATATATAGTTTTGGAAAGATATTGCTATGGTGTACAGATGCAGATAGCCACAGAAACACATGGAATAACATTGTTTCTCTTATGCACCGCTGCTTTAGAGCATTCGAAGAGCCTGAAAATCCAACATCTATCAAAAGTGTAGAACAGCTAATGCGAGAATTATTAATGGTTGCAATAGAAAATGGTGAGACAGCTTTTGTAAATACGCAAGATAGTTATGGTGAGACAGTTTTACACTGGGCAGTTAGAAACTATAAAATAAGAATGGTGAAATTTCTTCTGAAAAAACTACCCGAAGAAGAAAAACTTGTTTTAGTAAATATGTACGATAACAACGGCTGGACAGCTCTAGATTGGGCATTTTTTAATAACCATAAAATAATGATTGAAGTTCTACTGGACGCTGGAGCGGATCCGAAAAAAAGTGACCAAGAAGAAACAGGTCTTGATATAGCGCAAAAAGAAAATTTCTCGAATAGAGTGCATTTGTCAGGACAAATAGATGTCAAAACCCCAGAGTCTGTATCAGAAGTACTATCATTCCCTGCTTTGTCACCAAGCTCTTCTTATCCCGCAAATTCCCCAGCATCAAGCATACACCTAAGTTTACCATTACCTCCCATCCATCGATAATTTACATAATACATACCACATCTTTTCGCTTCTTGTGATATGGAATCTTGTGCTTGCTTTTTTGTACCTACAAATAATACTTTCTTCCCTTCTACTACTTCATCTTTAACATACTTGTAAGCTTTTTTGAGTTCTCGGACAGTTTTTTGTAGATCAATAATGTGAATGCCGTTTCTTTCTCCAAAAATAAATTTTGTCATTTTTGGATTCCAACGCCTTTTTTGGTGTCCAAAGTGCACACCTGCTTCTAACAAATTTTTCATACTAATGTTTGCCATGATTCCTCCTAATGTTTGGCCTCCACTTTCTAATAGAAATAGGATTAACAAGATTGCCTATCTTGCTAACACTCCCTATTTCCTAGAAAAGTGTGTGTATTTTTACAAAATGCAGCGAATTTAATGATTGTACACAAAATTGTCTTTAATATCAAGCAAAAACTTAAATATCTTTCTACCTAATATATTCTTTTTTTTATTCATAAGTATTACCTTCTCATTAGTTTTTAATTTTGTCGTTCCCGTAATCCCCGGACTAAAACGTAATTTCACTACAAGATACTCTCCACTCATTTCGATATTATTAACTATAGCATAGAGAGGAACATGTTTGTCCTTTTTGAGCCCTCCTAAAAGTTTAGTTATATACTTTGCAACATCTCGCTTATCAATTACATCTGCCATTACAGTATCATTTGCTTTAAGATATTTTGCTTTTATTTTGTTTTTGCTTTCGCCTATTTCTGTAAGCTTTACATCCATTTCAATATGCTTTTGATTTATTCCCTTATCTCTTCTGTCCTGATTAAGTTGAGCCTGTAAATTCTCATTACAAAAAATTTCTTCCTTCAACAAAACCTTTTCAAATGTAATATTTATCTTCATGACATTGGCAAATTCCGAGTTTTTTAAATATTTTCTCATTTGTAAATTAAAGTCTATGTTTCTACGGTTTTTTATATGGGAACAAAGTCTCTTCATTTTATCCGGCTGTGCCAGGTTCCAAACAAGATTATTTAATTCAATATTGTTACTATTCTCAATATCTTCGTTTTGTTTTATATTTATTAAGGCTTTATCGAACAAATACCAACTATCTTTTACATTTATATTAACTAAATCATATCTACGTGTAAGAACAGTATTTACTCTAACTATTTTTCTTTCTTTAATATCAACTGCAATATTAAATAAACAACCGCAAGTTTTAGTATCAATCATTTTTCCTTTAATAACATAAATATTATTAACCAGATAAATGAAGCTATTAACTGCTTTTGAAAGATCATTGTTGCAAGCCATTAGAGCAATCTTTGCTTGATTTTGACTACAGCCAATATTTTCCATTATTGTGCGTACATTAATATCCATAATGTTTTGTACCCTTTGAATGTGGATGAGCTTTAATATAATCTTTTTTGAGTTTTTCTATCTGCACATGTGTATAATTTTGTGTTGTGGTCAAACTCTCATGTCCTAGCATATCTTGTACAGATTTTAAGTCACACCCCGCATTTAATAAATGCGTTGCAAATGTATGACGCAATGTATGTGGACTAATTTTTTTTATTATGCTGACTTTCTTTATGTACTTTTCAACAATTCGCCTAATACTTCGAACGTTTATATGCTCACCCTTTCTATTAATAAAAATAAATGACCTATTGTTGAGTTTAAATTTCTTATTACGCTCATCACAGTATTTTTTCACAACAGACAAACTATTTCTACCTATCGGAACAATTCTTTCTTTATTCCCTTTCCCGCGAATTGAAATAGTTTCTCCAAAAAAATCTATATCATTATAGCGCATGTTTGTTAGTTCACTTATACGAATACCCGTCGAATAAAACACTTCAAAAACTGTTCGATCCCGAAGCCCAAAAAGCGTTCCATCATCCGGCGCATCAAGCAGAGCATCCATCTCATCTTGAGTCAAAAATGATGGTATGCGTTTATCCTTTTTTGGAGCACGCAAATATAGAAAGTTCGTTTTCTTAACTATATTCTCTGCGATAAGAAATTTATAGAAACTTTTCATAACAGCGATCTTTCGTTCAATTGAACTCTTTTTGTAATCATGAGATTTTAGACCTGCAAGATATGCACGACCACTTTTGCGATCTAGCTTTTGGAGTGATATTTTATTTTCAGCTAGAAAACTTAGAAATTGACCCAGATCATTTTTATAACTAACAACTGTATTTTGAGAAAAATTTCTCTCAACATTGAGATAATCCAAATAGCTTTCTAATAATTTTTTATGTTTAGTTTTCATATATTTTTATTTATTTCAATTTTATAATTACTTTATTTCCTTCGACTTTAGTAACAACTATTTCATCGCCTTCTTTAATATTTTGATTCTCATGGTCTAAAACAGCAGACCACAATTCCCCATGCACAAAAACCGTGCCATGAGTATTATCTCTACCAAATTTCGAACGACTAACTCCAAGTGAACCAATCATAGCTTCTGCACCGGTTGTTACTTTTTTCCTTCTACTTTTGATCACATTCCCAACAATAAGCGCAAAAAACCCTACAGATGCCAAAGTCATTGTTATAAGTATATCCAACGAAACTTTGATGTAACTTGTCGGATCATCAAAAAGCATTAAAGAACCCATTATAAACGAAACAAGCCCTCCGGTCAAAAGAAGGCCAAAGCTCGGTGTCACAAAATCCAGTACCATAATTATCATACCGGTCACAAGCAGCAAAAGACCTGCTATATTAACCGGTAAAACTTGGAGTGAAAAAAATGCAAGTATCAAAAACAAGCTGCCCAAAACAATACCTACCCCAATTCCCGGAGAAGCAAATTCATAGATGAGTCCATAAATACCGAGCATTAGCAGAATATATGCAATGTTCGGGTGCGCGATGACATTCAGAAATTTTTTAAAATTATCGAGTGCCATTGTAATCAGCAGTGAATCTTTTAGATGAAATGTATATTCTTTTCCATTTTTAGTAATCTTTTTACCGTCTAACTTCTCTGTCAGTTCAGCAATATTTGTAAAAATATATTCAATGACATTTTTTTCGAGTGCTTCTTTTTCAGTCAAGGAAAGACTTTCCGTAACAGCTTTTTCCGCCCACTGCCAATTTCTATTCTTATCCTGAGCAAGTGATCGCATATATGCTGCAGAACCTTTTGTGATCTTGTCCTCCATCACAGTTTTCGCAGCATTTGTTACTTTACCTGTTTTGGAATCTTTTTCATTCTGACTCGGGCTTTGCCCGCCAATACCCATCTGAACCGGATGAGCAGCGCCCAAAGATGTACTCGGCGCCATGCATGCAATATCGGATGCCATCGTTATAAACACGCCAGCTGAAAAAGCCTGACTGCCTTGCGGGCCAATCCAAACTATCACGGGATTTGGTGCATTCAAAATGTCTTTTATTATTGAATTCATAGATTCCATCAAACCACCAGGTGTATTCATACGAATTATAATTGACGCACCTTCTTCCACTTTTTTGAAACCATCGTTAATGTATTCTGCATAGATTGGATTGATTATACCGTCGATCTCAAAAAGATAAGTTTTTTGATTGGATTTAATGCTTTGAGTTGAAGTTATTGCTGCTAAACCTAGAAAAATTAATACAACTGAAAATATTCTTTTCATGTAAACTCCTGGTAAGTCTTCAACTGACTTAATTATAATCTTTTTTTTAGCTTCAAAACTTTCGAATAACTTTTTTTGTTTTTCATTTCTATGTATTATACGATAGTATTGTATAATTTGTCCGCTTTTTATACGATGCTATCAGTTTCTCTAATCTCTTTTCATCAATCTTTCTTCAATTTCCTCCGAAACAAAAAACACTAGTTCCTTACCACGCAATTTTTTTATTAATAATCCTTTTTTTACCAAATCAAATAAATCAGCTCGTGCAGTTGCCCATGAAATACTGTTCGAATTTTCGTGACTTTTTATAGTATATGTAAAATCCTTATGCTTAATAGCATGGTTCAACAAATCAATCTGACGATAATTAAAATCTGCCCTCTTAATTTTATTTTCAAGCTGCTTGTGTTCTTTAACTTTTTTTATTACATATTCCTCAAGTTTATGGATGCAATTATTTATTACTTTTAAATGATAATAAATAAAATACGTTATGTCGCCGCCATCAAGTTCAGAATTTAAATAAGCACGTTTATATTGTCCAGGACTTTGTTTAATTATTTCAGAAATTGAAACATATTCGAATAATTTATATCCCTCACGTATTAGATACCAATAAAACAGTCCACGTGCTATACGTCCATTCCCATCAACAAATGGATGAATATACCCAATCATAAAATGCAAAATGATTGCTTTAATTACAGGATGATAAAATTCTTTCTTATCATTTGCAAAATCACATACAGCTTTTATTCTTTCTTCAATTTCTTTTGCATCGCAAGGAGTAAATAAATTGGTACCATCCGCATCGTACACATGCACTGGCTCTCCTCTGAAACTCCCAATATCATTCGGATCATCTAATATTCCATTAACCAAAATACTATGAATTCTTTTTATTAAATCCGGTGACAACTCATTACTTTTTAGTTCTTCAGTAATTAGTTTTATTGCACGATAATTATTCAAAATCATTTTTTCATCATGAGTCTTCGGGCGTTTACCGCTTCGTATCATAGCTTCCGCTTCTTTTCGTGTAGTAGCTGCACCCTCAATCTGTGATGAAGTAATAGCTTCATTTATTAATGATGATATTATTCTTTTTTTTGACTCTGCCTTCTCGAAATCATCATTTTCAGAATGTTGGAACAAAATACCGTCCGACAAATGCATGTCTATATAATGGATATCTTTGAGTATTGAATCTGTTAATGAATAAGTAAATGGTTTCCCCTCTAAATGATTGAAATTTTTTAATTGCTTTCCTTTCCCTCGAACAAATAACCGCATATAAATCCACAAAAGTTCATGCGAATATTTTTTTGTTGGTAATTTTGGTAATGGCATATTTGAAAACTTCTCCCAAGTCCAATATTCTTCATAAGCTTTTTTTAAGAATCGTCCGATATCTGTATCCTTACCAAACTGCTCATTAAGAAACCATAATTTCACATATAGTTTCTTATCTTTTTTATCAAGTTTCTTAAATTTATTTTGAACATTTGGAAAATATGGTAATTTCATACAGAACCTCCTATCTATTAATTTTCGCAAAACTAATAGATATTGATAAGTTACCACATAAACCTATCAATTTCAAGAAAATTAATAGATATTAATAGTTAACATATAAAACACCTATTAGTTTTTGAATTATTGATAGGTGTAAAAAGCAAAGTCACATCAGATAGTTTCGTTTTATAAGGCTTATATTGAAAAGGTAACAGACCACGATACTTTTAAATTTCTCATCACTTAACAATCATATATCCGGCGATCATCATTAGACAAACACCAAAAATTCTTCTAAGAACTATTTCAGACGAGCCTATAGCGAGTTTTGAACCAACTAATCCACCAAGTACAAACCCAACACATATTAATGCCGCAACACTCACATTTACATGTCCATGTTTATAATACGTCCATGCTGCAAGAATTCCTATTGGTGGAATTAGCATTGCAAGCGTAGTTCCTTGCGCAGCATATTGTGAGAATCCAAAAATATATATAAGCGAAGGCACAACAATAATCCCGCCGCCAATCCCAATTAACCCACTTACAACTCCCGCAAATAATCCTATGAAAATGTACAAAATAAAACTCATAAAACTCCTCCATCCGGCATTTAGTTTTTAGTCTTATATTATAGGAAAGTAGTGTTTGGTTTTGAAGGGAAAAATATATTCCCTTCTCCCTGTCATCCCCAACTTGATCGGGGATTGGGAGAAGGGTTAGGAAGATGGAATAAAAAAAGTTTTAAGACTCATAACTTCCAATTTGCTTACGCTGCTATCAGAATCGTTCGGATTTTTTTCGGCAGCACATCTTTGTTATCCTGTTGCAGCATTTGCAACATAGTATCGAGTTTTATAAATTTATTAAGTGTGAGATTAAGAAATTTCGATAATCCGGACCCTGGGTTGTCAGAAATTAATTCTTCGAAACCGAAAATATCTGTTGCTTTAGTTATAAGCTTAAGAAGAGTCGATAAACCCAGCTTAATGTTAAGATCATGTAATTCCTTACTAGTATAAATATCCATTGGTAGTTGTTGAGGCGATACGATGCGAATCTGCCCGTTTTGTCCTATTTCAAACACTACTCCGCCAGGGCCTGTGATACGAGCAGGTACTGTCAATTCTGGTTTCTCTATTATTTTAAAACTTTGTTCAGGTAACCCTTTAACAATTTCCTCCACTTGATTATTAATTTTGTTAGCTTCTTCGTTAAGATCATTACCCCGAATTTCTATCCTAGTTTCCGAAATAGCTCTTATGTATTCCGTTTTGGCATTTGGGAATTCATCTAAAACTTCTGACAATTTCCAGACTTTTTTATCCCTTGTCGAATACAGGTCTTGTACTGCCTCCAAGGCTTGCATGAAACGTTTTTGCTTTGTTGGTTTAGTGAGATCGCGTGACTTAATGTTTTGTAAGAAGGTTTCTTCGGGGTTTGGTAATTCCCGAATTTCTTTTGTTTCTACTGAAACAGTAGTAATGTCTGCGACTGGACAAGGACAAACAAAATCCAAAACTCGTAACAAGTAGTGAAATGGCAGATATAGTGGGTAAAGGGTCTCCGGAGTACGACATACTTGCACTCCTGCCTTATCAGCTATAAAATTTACCTTTTTAAGTCTGGCATGTTCCTTCAATTCAGCAGATTCAATTTCTTGTGCAAAGGCTGTGATAACAGCATTAATACCTTGAGATTGTAGAGCTCTACCAAACTGACAGGCAAAACTATCTTTTGTTTGTATTCTATGAAAGCGGTCATTAGAAGCAGAATCCAATGCTGCATTACACATGATTAGTTTCACCTTCAAGTATTCGTCTTGCTTTACATCCAGAAGGCCTGCTAAATTACTGGCATTATATGTTTTTCCATATTCATTGTTATCAAACTCTCTTGTAGTCAATGTAGACGAACCTGAATCACAATGTCCAACAAAATATACCATATCGTCTTGAGGATTAATATCGACCGGAGCAATATTATTCATAGTTTTCAAATCAATTTCTATTACTTCTATATCTTCACTTTGGTTTTTTGCTTCCTCTTTCATTACCTTTACTGCGTTGCCTGCGCCGCCATTGAAAATAATCACTCTTTTGAAACGTTGTAAACCTTGCTCTTCTCTTATACGATCTACTATTATGCCTTCATGTTTAGCTTGGTTCCATTCCTTTAATATATCATCTATACCTGGTCTTAGGGTATAGTTTTCCTTGAATATCTTGTGCAATAAAAGGTCTAAGAAATGCCATTCTGCTTTTCCATGAAATAGCATACGCATAAAACTAATAGAAGAGTTGATGCTTTCTGTTAACTTTTTTAGATTTATCTCAATATCTTTGTCCTGTAATAAATTTTGTATAAGTTTGTCTCTGTTAGTTAGGGAATGGTTGTGTCTCTGTATTAAGAACTTCGTGTCGTCATTAGGATCCAAAAATACGTCTGATTGTATGATAAATTCAAAAATCGTTAAACCCAATGCCCAAACATCAGCTTTTTTCAGTTGTTCCGGTAAATCCTGCTTATTTTTGGAATCGAAAAGCTCAGGAGCCATATACTTGGGTGTTCCGTTACGTTTACGGAATGACGCTATATCAAATCGTTCTAAATCTTCACTTAAACCAAAATCAATATATACCGGTCTAATATGCGTTTCTCCATTTTCTGTTATTATTTCAAACATAATATTAGCAGGTTTTATATCCCGATGAACAATGCCTTTGTCATGTAAATATTTCAAACCTGAAAACAATTGTTCAATAATTTCCATAATATCTATGAGTTTGTCTGTTTTTTTATAATAATCCATAACATCTTCAAAAGTCATATATTTTGGCATAAGTATATATGCACATTTATTTTCTTCATCAACATAATATCCTTCAATTTGGGCAATATAAGGATTGCCTTGTAGTTTTTGCATGATTTTAGTTTCCTTATTTCCAGGGTTGATATTGATTACTTTGATCACATGATTATAATTACTATCACCATCTACACGAGCTTCATAAACCTTACCAATACCCCCAAGATTAGCACCTATTTCTCTTCCTGTTGTTACCTTTTTACCATTAATTTCTTTTGGTATTTGTGGCTTCGTAGTAAGGACTCGCAGCGACAATGTTGCATATCCACTACCATTGGATGATGAGCCATCATTTTGTGACGAGGATGTAAGTATTAAAGTTTGAGCAATATTCAAACTAGGACCTAGTGTTAATGTGGTTTTGTGTATATTGTTGGACGATGCACTATCGTTTTCTGCTAAAAATGGGAGTCTCTCTATTATACTTCGACTACGCTCTTTTTTCGCTTTTCGCTCATTGTTCCAGTCAGAGATAAGGGTAAACGCTTTTGTAAACAATTTTACTGTATAATGTATAATAAATGCAAAAAAACCATATACCAAGCTGGTTGATAGACCTGTCAACCAAAAAACCGGTACAAGTACTAAGCTTGGCAATCCTATAGTTATCGAGGCAATCCCTATCAACAAATATTTTGTAAAAGTAATAAATG
Source organism: bacterium (assembly GCA_042566505.1). GTDB lineage: Bacteria > RUG730 > RUG730 > JBDRED01 > JBHPKP01 > JBHPKP01. Next base: position 15,185 of record JBHPKP010000016.1, read on the forward strand.
GTTGTTTTGATTTGTTTGGTTTAGGTTTTTGTATAAGTTGTGTTTTCGAATTCAAAGATGGAGGTGGAGGTAATGGTAAACTTAGGTGTATGCTTGATGCTGGGGAATTTGCGGGATAAGAAGAGCTTGGTGACAAAGCAGGGAATGATAGTACTTCTGATACAGACTCTGGGGTTTTGACATCTATTTGTCCTGACAAATGCACTCTATTCGAGAAATTTTCTTTTTGCGCTATATCAAGACCTGTTTCTTCTTGGTCACTTTTTTTCGGATCCGCTCCAGCGTCCAGTAGAACTTCAATCATTATTTTATGGTTATTAAAAAATGCCCAATCTAGAGCTGTCCAGCCGTTGTTATCGTACATATTTACTAAAACAAGTTTTTCTTCTTCGGGTAGTTTTTTCAGAAGAAATTTCACCATTCTTATTTTATAGTTTCTAACTGCCCAGTGTAAAACTGTCTCACCATAACTATCTTGCGTATTTACAAAAGCTGTCTCACCATTTTCTATTGCAACCATTAATAATTCTCGCATTAGCTGTTCTACACTTTTGATAGATGTTGGATTTTCAGGCTCTTCGAATGCTCTAAAGCAGCGGTGCATAAGAGAAACAATGTTATTCCATGTGTTTCTGTGGCTATCTGCATCTGTACACCATAGCAATATCTTTCCAAAACTATATATATCTGCTTGCTGTAATCTTTCTAAGCTAAATTCAGAATTCTCAAAAAGAGTTTGTGGTTGCCACTCTGGTGTTCTTGGAAATTTCTCACCCTGTTTTGTTTTTTTTCTAATGCTACCCATGTCAATAAATTTCACTTGGTCATTGTGCATCATAATATTCGCTGGTTTTAAATCTACATAAGCGAAACCTTGTTCATGAATAAGCTTTAGGACTTGGAGAATTTGAAATAAAGTTTTTAGTTTAACAGTATTGTAATTATTATAATCTTTGAGGTTTCTTCCATTACACCATTCCATCATAAGACAAGGATATGTCCCATTTTCCGTTTTGTATTCTCCTTCATCCACATATCTGACTATATTTTCATTATTAAACATCTGCATTTTGTTTTTTTCATCATCTCTATCATTAATTGCTAGTTCTCCCGGACGTTTGAACTGCTTTATTGCAACAAACTCTTTTATCTCATTACTTTTTTTGTTTAGTACCATAGCCTGATAAACAATTCCTGTGCTGCCTTCTTTCACTTTTCTTAGTATTTTATATTGTCCGTTAAATCCGTTAATTATTTTATTATCCGGTTTTAACTTCCCGTTATCTCCAGCGTTAAGTGTATGGTTGGGTAGGTGTTTTACTTCTTCTGTTTGTCTTGACGATGGTACTCGGGGTTCTGGAGTTAATGCTAGTGCCGGTGGTCCTGGGAATTGTATTATTTCTGTTTTTGGCAATTTTAAGCCAGAACTTGAACTTAATCGTCCCAAAAGACTTAAAGTCGGCAGTAAACTTGAACTTGCACTTACTAGTGAAGGTGCACTTGGATTGCTAGGATTGACTACTTTTTCTTCGTTCTTATCCGCCTCGACAGAAGCAAAAACCGGATCATTTATTATCTCGTCTATGCTTTTAATGCTGTCTTGGTGTTCAGGCTCTTTAAATGCCATCCAGCAGCGAACTATGAGGGAAAGCATGGGGCTCATTGTTGTGTATGGGAGTTTATCAGCCACTATTTTACGTCTCACAATTACATCTCCGTGCACAAAAGAGTCTAGTTCTTTATGTGTTAAGAAGTCTAACAGCTCAGTTTGGATAAATGTAAAAATACATTCACATAATATCATTCCAAAGCTGTATATATCGCTTTGCTGTAATTTTTCCAAATTATATCCATACGCATTTAAGGTTATTTCCGGTTGAAGTTGTGCTGAGATATTAAAGATATCTCCGTAGTTTATTTCTTTTCGCACGCTACCCATGTCAATAAATTTTACTATGCCATTGTGTATCATCATATTCTCTGGCTTTAAATCTATATACGCGAAACCTTGTTCATGAATAAACTTTAGGCCTTGGAGAATCTGTGATAGAACCAGAAGTAATTGCTGAATACGAAGATTAGCCTCACTACTAAGCTGGTTATTAAAATAATCAAATAAGTCAGGACCATTACACCATTCCATTACAACAAAAGGACAATTTCTGCTTTTGGTTCTATAAATTCCTTGATCTATATATTTAACTATATGTTCACTATTAAACTCTTGCATATTTTTACTCTCAATATCTCTATCTGAAGACTTATAAAATACTTTTACTGCTACAAGTTCTCCTGTTTTTTCACCTTGTTCGTTCACTACAGCAGCTTTATAAACACATCCTTGACTACCTTCTTGTACTTTTTCCAATATTTTATACTTTCTAGGTTCTTTTGCATCTCTATCACCAGTGCCCTCTATTATAGCGTCTTTAGGTAGCTTCATGGCTTTTTTAATAATCATCTTTTTTATTTCTTCTGAATTCGCTAAATCATCTGCGCTCTTATCACTTTCGTTTACCAAAGTCACATCTGCGCCATTAGCCAAAAGAATTTGAACAATCTTATTTTTTCCAAGACTTGCTGCATAGTGCAGAGCTGTGTAGCCATTACTATCTTGTATATTTACATCTGCACCATTATCCAAAAGCATTTGAACAATCTCATTTTTTCCAAGACTTGCTGCATAGTGCAGAGCTGTGTAGCCATTACCATCTTGCATGTTTACAATCGCATTTCTTTGTTTTTCATCATTGATGCTTTGCAAAAAGTTTACTACCATATCTTTTCTACCATCTAGAGCTGCCATGCGTAAGGCTGAAGCTTTTACAGCGTACCTGTTATTACTTGATACCTTTTTTTGTTCTGCATCAAAAGGTTTTAAAGCTCCCTGCTCGTATCGGTTTAATACGCTCTTTTGCATAAGCAAGCTTTTTATATCCGAACGCCACTCATAATCAACCGTAAGCATCTTTAAAAGCAGTTTCTTTAAAACCATACCATTTTCTATCTTTTGCCATGCAACACTTTCAAGAAAAGCACTGACCTTCTGTTCTAGAAGTGCAAGGTTTACAGTTATATTATTATCCTTTTCTAGAATAGGAAATATATTGTCGAGTTCATCGAATATAATCCCATCCCCATTTATCAGCATAAAATTATCCTTAGCTATTAAAATTGGTAGATTTGCATTGTTAGTTAAACCTAAATCTTCTAAAAGGGTACATATTGTTATCCCCAATGACCAAACATCAGCTTTTGATAAAATTTTTGCAGCATCGACTGGGGCTAGCTCTCTTGATGGCACAAGCTCAGGGGCGCAAAACTTAGGAGTACCTTTTAATGAAGCTATTGCCGAATTTGAAATATTTTCAGCCAGATTCAAATCAATATAAATCAGCTCGCCTTTCTCTGTGAACATAAAATTCGCTGGCTTTATATCTCTGTGAACAATGCCTTTATCATGTAATGAGTCTAAACCGCTTAACAGCCTAGAAACAAAATCCCAAATAAAAGCATATCCATTGTTATTTTCTTTATCAGCTAACTTCCACAATACTTCGCCAAGTTCCAGATACTTTGGCATGACAATATAAATATAGATATCAGCGTTTTCATCATCAGCAGAAGCCTTGATATAAAAAGTGCTTCTAATTTTGCTAATAAATTCATTATCCTTTTGTTCTCTCAATAAATTTATTTCCTTAATTGCGTTTGCTAGCTCATAAGTATCTTTTATTTTTATTTTTTTAACAGCGTATTCTTTATCATCTCCTTGGATTGAAGCTTCACATACAGCGCCAAAGGCACCACTGCTTAATGCCTTTTTTGTTGTTATTTTCATTGTTCCTTCTTTTCTATCACCAATTTTGACTTCTATTTCGTTTTCTTTTATGATTGTGCCTTCGTGTATTCCTTCTTTTTCTAGTTGCAATAAAATATCATAATGCGATTCAGGTGTTTGTATTTGTAATGGTAAATACCCTATTGAGGCTTGCATCCATGCCGGTGGTCCTGGGAATTGTGCTGTAGATGTTGCTAATGTTTCCGAGGATAATGATAGGTTTCCATGCTGTTGATTTTTAAATAAATTCCGGTTGGTTTTTATAAAACGCAGGCAGTACTCAAATTGATATTCGTTTTGTACCATCCAGTACCTATGGGATTTTAAATCAACAATGGTTTCTAATAATTTGTTTTCTATAGTATTACCATCTATGTTATCTAGAATAGCTAATTCTTTCAGAGTAAAATAAATAGCTAGAATAGAACCTGTTCTACCAACACCTGCCGAACAGTGTACAACACAAGGTGATTCGGTTGTTGCCTCATCCATTTTATTTAAAATTTCTATTATAGCTGTATCAGCCTTTGCATCTGGTACATCATGATCCGACCAGGCTGTGAAATGATATTGTGTAATTTCCTGGGATCCTTTAGATTCTTCACTTTCTTGCACCATTAGTTTACGGACAGATAGTCCGGCTGTTTTTGATTCTAAATCTTTATGGCTGATGTTTTCCCAATAGTTAGCGCATTTTTCCCTCTCTTGTTCGAATAAATTTGCCAGCATAATAACAGTTTTAGCGTTAGTTTCTTTGAGCATTTGATAAAAATCTCTAGTTGTTTCTTGTTTTGGACCCTGCGTTGCTATAAATCTTTTATCAGCATCTGCCCAATTGGCGTTAATATAGCTATTTTCTGCCAATACAACGCTGGTATCCGGATAAGGGATTATATTGGGATAACGATCGCGAGGGTCATCGTCAACTTCGATTCCATACTGTCCTTCTTTTTTTAATAAATTGTTAAACTTAGTCACTGCATCTTCTTTTGACTGAATTACCTGCTGAAGCTCTGATTTTCTTTCTTGTTGCTTTTTTGCGTACGAAAAAGTTTCAGGTTGAGTTTGAATTTTATGTAATGGTAGTGGTAATTGTCTGCCATCTGTAGTTAAGAATTTATATGTAAGTTTCAATTTTTCTAAGGTAAAGATAAGGTATGGATCATCTTGAACATATAAACCTGTTTCATATCTAAATAGTATATGCTCAACTTCATTATCTCTCACTTTTTTACAAATCACAATATTTCCTTCTCTGCTACTTGGTCTAAAAATACAAGAGCCAACTTCTTTATCTTTTAAATACTCTTCAGCACTTTGCCGATTGAGATTATGGTATAAATTACCCAGGATTTGTCTAAAATCTATCTTAACCTCAGTGCTTGTTGCTAACGACGATGAGGTCGAGTTTGGCGCTGACTCTGACGGCACGGGTGGTCCTGGGTATTGAATTGGTGATGAATCTGCTTTTTCGTCTTGTGAGCTAGAACTTAAACTTAATCCTTCCAAAAGACTTAAAGTTGGCAGAAAACTTGAACTTGCACTTACTAGTGAAGGTGCACTTGGATTGCTAGGATTGAGTACTTTTTCTTCGCTCTTATCCGCCTCGCCAGAAGCAAAAACCGGATCATTTATTATTTCTTCTATGCTTTTGATGCTTGCTGCATTATTAGGATCTTTGGATGCCATAAAACAGCGGATTATGAGGGAAAGGAGGAAGTTCATTTGTTGTCCCGCTGCAAAGACTTTGATTAAATCATTCACTATTTCATCTCTTGTAAATATATCTTCATGCTTTTGACGAGTTGAATATATATTAACCAAATACTCCAAAGACTTTACTGCTGGATTTATGCGTAATATATTGCTTACCTCATCTTTCACTAATGGAAAAAGCCATTCAAGTAATATCATTCCAAAACTATATATGTCGCTTTGCTGTAATGTTTTTAAATCAAACTGGCTACCTTCCCAAAGCTTTTTTGGTTGAAATCCTGCTGTTTTTGGAAAGAACTCATCCTTTTTTGTTGCGTTCCTCACGCTAGCCATGTCAATAAATTTCAGTTGACCATTGTGTGTCATGATATTCTCCGGTTTTAAATCTACATACGCCAAACGATTTTCATGAACGGTTTTAAGTCCCTGAAGCACTTGAATGAAATATGCCATTATTTGCTCATTGAAATTTGGTTTACTATAGAGTTTTCTAACAAAGTCAACAAAGTCTCCTTCATTGCACCATTCCATTACAATAAAAGGGCCTTTTGCTTCACTTTGATCCGATTCTCCTTCTGTTATATAATTAACTACATAGGGGCTGTCTTGAAACGTTTGCATAATTTTGCTTTCGTAATCTCTATCCGCTTGTGCATAATCTGGGCGTCGGAATATCTTTACTGCAACAAAATTGTTTGTTTGTCCTCCTTTTTCATCCAGTGCTATAGCCTGATAAACCGTTCCAAAAGCACCCTCTCCCAGCTTTTCGAGTAGTTGGTATTGTTGACCATTTTTTCCGGTTAATTTGGAAACTTCCCAAACATCACAGCTAGCGCCAGAAGCTATTTTTTTTCCTAGCATTCCAAAGTCTTTTATTTTTTCTTCTAGTGTTGGCGGTTCAAAACGTATTCCATCAGTATAAACAAAAAATCTATTCTCATGTTCTTTATAACGATTCCCTATTATTTCATTTAATACATTGACAATCTTATCTTG